>CAZQXZ010000007.1:0-25970 GCA_964597515.1 uncultured Eubacteriales bacterium
GGACGAAATGAAAATCATTTCACCGATTATACGGTGCGGATGCTGCGGGACGAAAATGAAACGCTTCGCCTGTAAGGAACGGGCGGTCGTAAGATGGCATTGTCAAAATGAAGCTTGCAAGCTGTCTGTCGGATGCAACGATGACGCAATTACTCAGACCGTAATTCATGTTCTGACGGATGCCAAAAATAACGCACTGCATCCCATAAAAATGCCAAAGGATGATGTACAGGAGCTTGAAGTCAGAAAACTGAATAATGATATTGTCAGAAACATCGCAGTGAAGCAAAAGGCTGACTCAGAAATTGTCACAGATGTGCTAAGGCTTGCGTCAATGAGATACAATGCCGTGAATGGAACAGATCATATTACAGAATACATCAATCAGCTGTTAGGTGAAACCCAATCGATAACCATACAATTACTGAAAAACACCGCTCATGCAATTCTGCTTGATGAAAACAGTATAAGCATAAAATTTGAAGATGGAAACATGGTGAGGAAGGAGATGAAGTTGCATGGAAGCCGTCGCAACACAAAGAGTCATCAGAGTCATTCCGGCGAAACCGGAGCTTGACTTAAAACGCCCCGAAAACCGAATGCGGAGAGTAGCAGCCTATTGCCGTGTTTCAACCGATCAAAAGGAGCAGCTTGCAAGCTTTGAAGCACAGCGGGATTACTACACCGAAAAAATTATGAGTAATCCGGAATGGTCATTTGTCGGTATCTTTGCTGATGAAGGCATAACCGGAACGCAGGCAAAAAAGCGCAAAGACTTTATGCGAATGCTCCGAATGTGCAGACAAGGGAAAATTGATATGATCCTTACAAAATCGGTATCCCGATTTGCCCGAAACACCGTTGAATGTCTGCAATTTATACGAGAACTGAAGGAACTCGGCATTACGGTCATCTTTGAAAAAGAGGGCATCGACACCATGAAGATGGCAAGTGAACTCTCCATCAGCTTTATCAGTGCCTTCGCACAGTCGGAATCCGAGTCTATCAGCGGAAATGTAACTTGGGGGAAACGAAAAGCGTTCTCAAACGGCAGTGTGCCGTTCATATACAAAACGACGATCGGATATAGAAAGGGCGAGGACGGCAGACCAGAAATAGATGAGGACGAAGCAAGGATTGTCAGACGCATATTTGATGAGTTTCTCTCTGGCAAAAGTGTCCGGCTGATAGCGGAGAGTCTGGAAGCCAATGAAATACCATCACCCGGCGGAAAACAGAAATGGCCGCATTCTACAATTCAGAGTATGCTTTCCAATGTGAAATACAAAGGCGATGCACTGCTTCAAAAGACCTATATTGTGGATTGCATATCCAAAAAATCCAAGAAAAATAACGGCGAGCTTCCGCAATACTATATAAACGGTAATCATCCCGCAATTATTGATTCAGACACCTTTGACCGTGTGCAGCTTGAAATAGCCAAACGCCGTGGAAAGCCGAGAACCTCCGAAAAACAGGCAAAAACCATGCTTGGAAAATACTCAAGCAAATATGCACTGACCGAGCTGTTGATATGTGGAAACTGCGGTAGCAGATACCGACGAGTGACATGGGCAAGAAACGGTAAGAAAAAAGTCGTATGGAGATGCGTCAGCCGCCTTGATTACGGTACAAAATACTGCAAAGATTCACCGACCGTAGAAGAAACGGTGTTGCAAGACGCAATCGTCTGTTCAATAAACAGCCTGCTTTCCGACAAAAGAGAATGTCTTGAAGTGCTGAAAATGAATATCCGCAGAGGATTGGAAATCGGAACAGTGGGTAATGACGAGTACAGCATTAAGCTCCGGATGGATGAACTCAGAAAAAGCAGAGATGTAATAACCCAAAAGATTGTCCATAACGAAGGCGATATGGCAGAGTTTGAAACACAATTCAAGCTGATAGCAGATGAGCTTCAAGAATTGAATAATCAGCTGGTTGATATAGAAAATAACCGCACCAATGCAATGGCGAGTCTCGCTGTCCTTGAAGATGTAACCGAAATAGCTGACACCTCGGACACCCACTTGACGGAATATAATGATGCCATTGTTAGACAGATAGTGGAGCAGATAAAAGTACACAACGATAATTCCATAGACATCACATTCATCGGTGGTATTACGGAAAAAGCACGTTTCTGATAATAAATCGGTTGTAAATATTAAAGACTCCCTACAAAGAGTGTGCATAAGCAAGCTCTTAGCAGGGAGCGTTTTGTTGTAAATTCAATAAGTTGTATTTGCTGTGTAAGTATTACAATAATTTGAGTAAAGAGTTATGGCTTTTTTAATTTGAGAACGCACAGAGGTTGAAATGCTTTGGTATTCTTTGGTTTGCTCCAGTTTATATATGTAGAATGAGTCAGGAACGCTATCAATATGCATAATTGAATCTGCTCTGCGAATTCTTGAAACAATATCAGTTGCAGATCGCTTAGTATATTCGTTGACATCAACAAGCCAAGCAGTCAATTTTGAACTGTCAAGGAGAATTCTTTCTTGCTTTGATAAAATCCATTGATTTAGAGAGGATGCAACAAACTCAGCAAGTTTGACAGGAACTGCGTTGCCAATCATCTGTTCCATATCAGTTTTGTTACCGAGCCATTTATATTCCGGCGGGAAAGTCTGAATAAGAGAACGCTCAATTGTTGTCAATGCTCTTAGTGAGTCATTAAGCTTACATGCATCGTTGGGGTTGCCTGGGTATCCTTTGGGAACGGGTCTATTTACCCCTCTCATAGTTGGAGCTGGTTCGTCAATTGAAAAAATAGCTCTTCTACTATAATTGCGAGGATGACGATAATAAAACTCGAAATCCAAGCCATCTCCAAAATAGTCACGCAAAGTCGTTTCTTTTTCTGAAACCCTTGAAAGAAGCGAATCTGTTAGGAAATCATCACTTTGGTTGAGTGCACCGATACAAAAGAACCTTTTTCTTTTTTGCGGGATTCCACAATGCGATGCATCCAATACGATTTCAGTTAATCCGTATCCGGCATTTTTAAAATTATTTCTTGCTTGTGCGTATGCATTGCTTTTTTGTGCTCTATCAACATTTTCCATTACAAAATATGATGGTAATATTCTGCTGATGATTTCAGAATATGCACTTGTAAGGCTTGCTCTTCCGGCCTCAATTCGCTTCCCGGCATGTGAAAAATCTTGGCATGGAGGCCCACCAATGATAATATCGGGAGATAAACATTTTATTGTTTTTACTGCTGCTTCAACATTTGATAAATCGGTACGGAAAAGTGGGTGGTTAAAATTCCTTTCGTAGCATTTTGCAGCAGCTTCCCATAGCTCAAAAGCGCCAATGATTTCGAAACCAGCATTTTGAAATCCAAGGGACATGCCACCGCATCCACAGAATAAATCGACAATTTTGTTCATTTTTTTACACACCCCTATACAAATCTCAAAAAATATGATATACTTATATATCATTATTATAACTCTAATTATTGTTGACGTCAAGATGTTGACGTCAGATTTAGAAATAAATTTGCTTATTTTACATAGAGGGGGCACTATGATGCCAAACGGCTTATTCGGTATATCACATTCAAATCGTTCTGTTGATGATCATTGGGGAAAAAACTGTTTTAATTCAAGCTTTCCAGCAGCTACTGCAAGTTATATGTTGGACAAGAACATTTCTGCCATATATATCAAGCTGGATATTGTCGACGGTGAGATTAAGGTAGTGCCAACTGAAATCCCGCTTTCCCAAGTGTTTAATTCCGGAGCAAGATCATTAGATGATCTGTATTTTAGTTTTGAATCAGTATATCAACCATATCAGCAGTATTCTTTTGATGACATAGATGGAATTGATTTAGTGATAAAAGATACAGACGGAAATTTTCTCGCTCCGCTTGAAGTTAAATTAACCGTTCTTCCCACATCTCAAACCAGTGAACAGCCAGAGGAAAAATGGGGTAGCGAAATCGTTGTTCGTTCTGCAACCACATCTTATTGTGCCTTGGGAATGTTTGATTCTGTGAAAGATCATAATAGAGCTATTCGTGAAATATTTGAGGGTGCTTGTTCATCAATACAAATGTGGGACAATGATTATGAAATGACACACAAGATGCCACAGCTAATTGCGGCAATTAATACTTTCGAAAAAAGGTATTATACTCATCAAAAACCATTGCTAATGCAGACATTATGGAAAACGCAAGGGCAATCGCCAGTGCTGGCAGATCAAGCTTTTGATATAGTGGTTTGGAGTGATTATGCTTTTTCAAGGTTGTTCCTTGATGGCTCAGATCAACCATCTGATACAATGAAGCGCGGGATGCGAGCATCAGCAAGGCTTGCAAGATGCTTGTGGGAGTTAAGCAGATCAGGAAAAATTCGGGTTGTCGATATCTACAGGCAAATGGCTTTTGGCAATCAAACAGATAAAGAATTTGCAATTGGCGGTTCACTTTGGAGAAAGTATGTTACAACCGATAGAATAATGAATTTGGCACTCAGCAAAAATGTGATTGAAGAAATTATTGAACCCGGTTACATAGAACGTCTGCGTCCTGAGCGTAGATTTGATCAAACTCTTTATTTTACTGCAAGAGGGTAAAGGGGAGTGAAAGGAGGAAGATTTTGTGTCAATAGGAGCTGTCGATTTGTTCTGCGGCGTAGGTGGGTTGACTTGTGGTTTGCAGAGTGCTGGCATAAAAGTTGTTGCAGGAATTGATCTTGATTCTTCCTGTAAATACGCATATGAACATAGTAATGATACCACTTTTATTAATAAAAGTATTGAAAAAGTAACGGGAAAAGATATAAAAAAGCTTTTAAAGGGATATGATACGAAAATTCTTGTTGGATGTGCCCCTTGTCAGCCATTTTCCAATCATCAGAAAGATAAAGGAAACAGGCAAAAACACAAGGATTGGAGTTTACTGTATCAATTTGCAAGAATAGTTGAAGAAAGTAAACCGCATATTGTATCAATGGAAAATGTACCAGAACTTAAAAAGGAAAAAGTATTCACCGACTTTGTGTCTAAACTGACGGAATTAGGATATTATGTATCGTATTCGGTGGTTAATGCGGCAGATTATGGGGTGGCACAAAGAAGGCGTAGATTGATATTATTAGCTTCAAAAAAGAAGAAAATATCTATTATTGCACCTACACATAAAAATAATTATGTCACAGTGAAACAGATAATATATAATTTGCCTCGAATTAAAGCAGGCGAAGTGTGTCAAACAGATATATTGCACAGAGCACCATCTCTTTCTAAAAAGAATATGCAGAGAATACGTGCATCAATTCCAAATGGTACATGGAGAGATTGGCCTGAAGAATTGGTTTTGCCTTGTCACAAGAAAAAAGGTGGGGCAACATACAGTTCTGTTTATGGGCGCATGTCGTGGAAAGGATTAGCACCAACGATCACTACTCAGTTTATTTGCTATGGTACTGGACGGTTTGGACATCCAGAGCAGGATAGGGCAATTTCTTTAAGGGAAGGCGCTTTAATTCAAAGCTTTCCGGCAAATTATGTTTTTTATGATCCTTCAACAGAATTTAATCAAAGAAGCATTGCAAAACACATAGGAAATGCTGTTCCGCCAAGACTGGGCGAAATTGTCGGGGAGAGTATTATATTATCATTACCAAAGAAAAGGAAGGATAAGAAACATGTCTAAGGAATATAAACTAAATATTGACCCAAGAATATTGGAACTTTTAGGGCCAAGTTTGTATACAAATATTTATTATATTCTCGCCGAACTTATTGCAAATGCGTATGATGCTGATGCACGAAATGTGTATATTATTTCAAATAAAGATGATATTACCGTTGAAGATGATGGGAAAGGTATGTCATATGATAAAGGTGACATTAAAAAATATTTGAATGTTGCCGCAGTGTCCCGAACATCGGATTCGGATGCTTATACAGAGTTGAAAAGAAAAAAGATGGGCAGAAAAGGCGTTGGAAAATTAGCTGCATTATCCGTTTCCGAAAATGTTATTATAAAGACAATAAAATCCGGAGAAAAATCCGGATTTATCCTATCTCGATATATTAACGAAAATAATATGTTAACCCCGCTTAACGATGATGAAATATCATTTCAAAAAGTAACAGGTGATGGTACATCGGTCGTAATGCAACAACCCCAGTATCGCTTACATAATACGCTTGATGCAATTAAAAGAAATCTGTTAAAAATATTTCCGTTGATAAATAAAGATTTTAAGTTACATATTGTTAGAGGAACAGAAGAATGTATTATAGAACAATATGATCAAGAGACGATAAAGGAATTGTCAACGTTGATAACACTTGGAGATAAATTTGAAAATTTATGTGGTCTATTTGATACTCCTTTTGTACGGCAAAAAAATGATTTACAAAAAAAAGAAGACATAAAATCTATTCCGTTACTTCTGAAAGATAAAAACGGTGAAGAACACTCATACGATTTGCAAATACAGGGATGGATAGGCACCTATAAAACGACAAGGGGAAGAAAAGCAAATTTAACAGATTTTCCGGACAATTTTATTTCTTTATATGCTAACAACAAAATGGGTGAATTTAATATATTGCCATTAGTCGGACAAAACAAATTGAATGAGGTGTTTGTTGTTGGTCAACTTCATGTGGATTTGTTTGAATTATCAGAGCTTCCTGATATGGCACTTAGTAATAGGCAGGGCTATAAATCAGATGATCCACGTTATCAAGCTGTTCTTAATTATGTTAGAGATGATCTTTTACCGACGATCATAAAAATGAGAGATGTATTTGTGTCGTTGGGAAAAAAGAAGAAGGAAGAAAACAAACTTGAGGAACAGCGGAAGAATGAGGAAACATTTAGGCGTTCCGTTGATAATTTTAGAAATCGAACAAAGAAAAGTGCAGCCTCAAGAATTGCAAGCAAACTGGGATCATCCGAACAACAGCAATCTGATATAGAAGCTATTCTTGATGAAGAAATAAATACCAATAGCCCAGATATGGGGATAAAGAGCGTTATTGATTCTCAAAAGAAAAAAATTCTTATTAGCCAGACCTACGCAGATAAAGACCTGTCCGATATTGTGTATAATATGCTTGTTTACAACAATGTTCCTCCCGATGAAATAATATACACTAATTGTGACGATGAGATATCAAGAATCCCTGAGGGAGATGTGGGAAAAAGCGGTATTTATAATTACCTTAGAGATTTTTTTGTCAATAGTTATTCTACACAAAAAATATATGTTTTGTTTGTTACAAGCCATAAAAGTAAGGTTTCATGGGGTGCGCTTACTGAAGTTGGTGCAGCTTGGATAACTCAAGTTGAACACAAAGTATTTAATATTTCTGATTTCAGACCAGAACATCCATTAGATGATGAATCGCAGTGGCATACAAGTTTTAGGGATGACAACGGTGAGTTGTTTGTGTCAAAATTAAGTGCAGATATTTTTTCTCAAAAAATTGAATATATTTGTGATAAACTTGGATATGCAAAGAAAAGCAGAGCAGATAATTATAACCATTTAGCAACTCTGGTAAAAATAGTTACCAAATAGTAGACGATAGTTTTTGCATGATACTCTGTTGAATATTAATGCATCTAAAATGGCGTAGGGTTCCAGAACAAAGCGTCCGGTCGCTGACCGGGCGCTTTGTTCTGGCTTTGCCTTGCTGTGCTTCGCCCAACGACTCATGCTTAATAGCCGCATGACGGCTGTTAACCGGCGCGTGCGCCGCCGCTGCCGTCGGGCAGAGGAAGGCGGCGTTCGCGCAGGAAGAAACACAGAGCGCCGCGAAGCGAACAGCGAGATGGGCGACAATGTTTCTGACCGGGCGGGTCGTTGGTTCGAGTCGCTTTGTTCTGGCTTTGCCTTGCGGTGCTTCGCCCAACGACTCATGCTTAATAGCCGCATGCGCCGCCGCTATATCCCGTTACAATTATTGTGCTTTTTTTACGAGTATATGAAAGAAAAGAGAGTATAAACCACCGGAGAGCTTTGGTCAGTCTTATTTTAGAGAAGAGAGATAGCAAAAGATGTACGGTTAATACAGAGTTTCATTATTAGTCTGCCGCTTCTTTTCTGTTACGCGCTCATTTTCAATAAAAAGTGTTAGATACTTCAATATTATCAACTTAATTAAATATAATTCGACTTACTTGGTGTTTTGTTGACATTCACAGAAAATAATGATAATATGATAAAAATATATGAATTTATACAATTTTTGAAGTTATTTTGTGTTTAGCAAATTTAAAATATTATCGGAGGAAATAAAATGCTTGTTAAAAAGTTTTTTTCAATGACATTTTTAATTTTATTTTTATTTTCATCATTATCTGTCAACGCATTAGCAATCCCCTTAAAATTAAACACAGAAAAACCACAGTTAATGAAAAGTTCCGCAAGCCCTGTTATTGGTATAGAGGTGCTATCCCCTCCCGAACAAACACTTCTTTTAGAAAATGCTGACGGACACTTTACAAGCTATTTTGATAATAACACAGAAATTCCTTTTTTTGAATATGTGATTAACCAAAACGGTTTTAAAATGCTTGTAAAGTATAGGGACGGAACCACAGAACAGTGTGTTTTGGACGAGCATATGGACAGTTTTAACGGTCATTTTATCTATTTTAGAACAGACCAGCACCTTTCTCCGTGGGATATTGGCGAACATACTGTAACCGTTTCTTATATGGGTTATACGGATGAATTTACCGTTGAGGTGATTGAAAATCCTGTATCGGGAATAGAGATTTTAAGCGCTCCTTTTCAAACTCAAATAGTTGAAGGGGCTTATGGTTGGTGGGAATTTTTCTGGAATGGTTTTGAGGATGAACAATATTATCGTTATAATATTGAAAGAGGAGGATTAGAAGTTAGAGTTCATTACAAAGATTTATCACAGGTAGATTACAAATTTGACGAACACTGGTACGAGCATGAATTGAATGGATTTGCTTTTGAAATCAGGTCGCAAGAGCATGGTGAACATTGGGATATCGGAGAACACGCAGTAACAGTGTACTATATGGGTTATACGGATGAATTTACCGTTGAGGTGATTGAAAATCCTGTATCGGGAATAGAGATTTTAAGCGCTCCTTTTCAAACTGAAATTATTGAATATACCAACGGCATGTGGGAATCTTTTTGGGATGGCGGCGAAGAAGATTGCTATTATCGTTATCATATGGACATAAGAGGCTTAGAACTACAAATTAATTATAAAGATAATTCATCTGCAATCTATTTATTTGAAGAACCTCAACATGAGTTATATGGATATAATATTGAATTAATAACAAACGAGAACGGCGAACAGTGGGATGTTGGAGAACATACTGTAATCGTTTCTTATATGGGGCACACCGACGAATTTACAATCAATATAGTTGAAAGTCCTCTTTTAGATATTCAAATTCTCCAATTGCCAACAAAAACCATCTATATTCAAGGTGAAATGGCTGATATTGAAGGATTGGAGCTAAAACTAAATTATAAAGACAACACTTCAAAAACTGTTAATGTTGATAATCTATATGATGAATACCACTGGTCAGCAGATTTTATTATATTAGATGGTTATGAGATGCGTTTTTCAATAGATACAGAAAAGCAAAAAATATTAATATCATACCTTGGCATTACAGTTAGTTTTGATGTAATAATAACGCCACACAACTTTACGGCAATACGCGTTAAAAATTCTGCCTTGTATTTCAATGGGGTAGGCGCAACTCTTATTATAACAACATACGATGACACTGAAATTGAAGTTACAATAGGAAGAATTGATGTATGGCAAGATGACGACCTAAAAGGACATTATATGTCAGAAGGCTTTGCGAAAACGAGCTATGGAATTTTCCCGATTTATTCAGAGGTTTTTTATAGCGACAATTATGAAATAATTGGTTTTAGGTTTGAATTTAACGGAATAGAAGTTTCGGATGAAATCTTACATGAAAAATCACCTGCCGCAATGATGCTCAAAAGGATAGCGATAGTTTCACAGCTGCGCGGATTGTTTGGCGGACAAGAGTATGATTTCAACGGCACTCTTACCCAAAATAATATTGACAGCATCGCCATATCTGCATGGGCATTTTTAGACGATAAATCAAACACAGCTGTTGCCGCCGCAGAAATGGAACTGCTTATACAAAGGGTGTTTTCCCTTTCGAATGTCGATTTATCAATGTCTGATTACTATAATTCACAGACACAAACATATCACATACCGGATGGCGAGAATTTTGTGTTTTTTGATTTTTTTGAGGACATATTTGTAACTACAACACAAGAAGGGGATTTTTTGATTAAATATAGTTTCCGCTGGGATAATGAGTATACCTACTATGCCGTAATATCTACTGAACAAAAAATTAAATACCTCAGCAGTAATCAGCAATTTATAGAATTTGAAATTTTAGACGAGTCACAGCTTAGTATTAATGATGATTATAATGCTCTTGTTAGTGTACATAGTCCTATAACGGTTTCTGAGCTTGTTTCTCAATTTCAAGGGGGAACTATGGCAGTATATAAAAATGGTATCCTATTAGAAACGAATGAATATGTCGGCACGGGATGCACAATCGCTTTAATGATAGGAAACGAAACAATTGATACTTTGGATGTTGTTGTATGTGGGGATATAAATGGGGATGCCGTTGTTGATGCCGCTGATTTGTTTTTAATGAACAAGGTTATAAACGGTCATAGCTCTTTAGAAGGAATTGCTTATGTAGCGGCTAATCTTGATGAGGCTGATGAAGCATTAAATATCTTTGATTATCAAGTAATTGAAAATCTTGTATTTAACAAAGTATAATACTATATCGAATAATAAACCATACATTTCTCTAAACCATCACAATGTTTAAGCTGTTGGTATATGGCGTTATGGATGGGAAATATAGCAGCCGTGAGCTTTTTAGTTTCACAGCGTGGTTTGCATGATAGATATACAGCGGGAGGGGCGACGATGTTTCGCTGCCCCTCAGTTTAATGCCGTTATAAAAAACTATCGGCGTTCAGATGAAGTGTATTGCGCTTACAAACGCCGATTTTCTGTTATATTTTGCATCTGACGGCATTCTGCACGGTTTGATATTGGTTACTCTGCGTACTGGTAGACGCGGACGTAGTCGATAATAAACTCGCTGGAAAAATCCGTGCCGTTCTTTGTGATGTCTCCCGCCCAGGAGTCACCGGGGACGCCGTCGCTCCCGCCGACCTCGGTCGAGAGGATCAGATACTCGGGCACCTGTGACGCGCCGCCAAAATTTGTGCTGCCGGTCTTTTTACCGTCGATATAGAAGGAATAGCCGTCCCGGTTCCATTCGACGCCATAGGTATGATAGGCGGTGTAGGCGTCCTTGCCGACATAGAATTTTCCGAGGGCGGTTGACCTGTGCGCTTCGTTGTAGCCGTCATAATGGATGGCGCTGGAAACACAGTTGCGCTTCCAAAATTCCTTGGAGGCATAGTTCGGAGACTCGAAGATGTCGATCTCCGCACCGTTCAATCCGTCGCCCGTTTCTATGAACATACTGTCGGTCAGCATCCAGAACGCGCCCCACAGCCCCTCGCCGGGCGGTAAAATGCAGCGCACCTCAAAGTAGCCGTAGGTCTGCTCAAAGCGGCCGTGGTTTGTGTCCAGCGCGTAGGAATAGTAACCGGCGGGACCGCCGTTTACGCCTTCGGACATATACTTTGTCGTGATTATCAGGTTGCCGTCCCTAAGAGACGCCATCTGCCGGTTCCAGTAGCCGCCCCTGCGCACGGCGGTTGTGTCGCCGTAGCAGTAATGACCGTCCCAGACCGCCCAATTAATCTCATCTTCGTCAAACTCATCGCTAAACGTTAGTGTGAATTTTGACATATCAAGCTCTGTGCCGTCTTTTACCTCCATACCGAACAGTGGCAAAAGCAGGGTCAGCAGCACCGTGAGAATTGCTGTAAGTTTTGTCAAAAAATCCGCCATATAAAAGCCTCCCGTGTTTTTATTACGGCGTCCGCGCCGCGGTATGCTCGACTGCTTTGCAGACAACGCCGCCGCCTTGGGGTAATTGTACCATTTGTTATTAATTCTTTCAAGGAATTATCAGAAAAAACCGGCATAAGGGCTAAGACTTCAAGACCGTCGCGAGCGTCAGCCGCACTTATTTCAACATTCCATGATACATGCCGAGCCAATAGGGCAGGGTGTATGTCGTTGAGCTTTCTAACTCTCTGGGATTATAGTGAGAATCAAGCCAGAATGAGCTGTTGTTATACTTGTGGAATGCGCGCTCGTCGGGCGCCGCTACCGCCCAGTCAAGCTGTGAAACATAAAGAAGATATTTTAATATGTCCCCCGCTTCAAAGTCTGCCGTCAATTCGGGAAGCTCAAGCCCTTCCGTTATATTAAAGGATAGCGTTGTATTTACATCAAGCCCCAAGGGTGAAAAGTCAAGCGCGGCAATATCGTCCCTTTTTTTGTTTGATGCAAGATACCGTATAGTTTCAACAGGGTGACGGCTCAAGGACCACGCCGCCGTTTCAAGAATGTCATTGCCGTAAGCGTCCGTAACGGTTTTATCCGGATAAGCAAGCTGATAGATGTAATACCAAAGCGGGTTTTCGCTGTACTTCATAGAAATCCACCAATCGTCAAGCGCCAGACGATAATATGACAGCAGATTGCCGTCGCTCTCAAGCTGGAACAGCACATAAAAAGCAAGCATCGCCATTTCCTCGTCAGAATAGTTTACAACAACCCGTTTAAATGTTTCCATAACACTGCTTATACTCAGAAGATTTACCGCGGCGGCAAGATACGGAGAGGTCTCTTTCCCGACGATGTAAGACACCGCAGCCTGTATACGCTCCGAGTACTGTGCGGCTACATGTGCATATTCATATGCCGGGTCGAGCGCAAGCATCCGATATTCATTTTCCCATTTTTGATATCCCGTTATATAGGAAGCAACCTTAAAAACATTAAGCGCAACAAGCGCATGAAGCGGCGCCAACGCAATAGCGGAGCTTGTGCAAAAAGAGGCGCGGCTGAAATTTGCCCATGTAGTAGGCTGACCGCTTCCGTCTACGAGCATATGCTCGTTATCGGCAAGGTGTCCCGCTAAATTATCCGCGGCGGTTACGAGTATTTCTTTAAGCTCCGGGTCCTGCGGCGCCAATATGTCATAAATCAGCTTAAATATAAATGTATGCCCGATAAGCTCGTCCGCGCTCGTGTCGCCTTTGTAAACAATGTCCTCGGCAGTGTATCCGGAGCCTATAAGACTGTCCCATAAACGCTGCGGAATTTCACCCGACGCGTCAACGATAACTCCCCGTAAATTCTCATTATTGATTAAATAGCTCTCGTGTCCCTCCGGTTTTGAGGAAACACCTGTCGCCGTTTTGTCAGCGTTTACACTCCAATAAATATTGCCGTGGATACTGTTGTTCTCATCTCTCAAAGAATATGTTCTTGCCACAAAGCCTTTGACAAGCCGCGTTTGCTTCGCGTATTCTACGCCGTTATTCGCGCCGTCACGAGGGTTTGACCAGGAATTCATATCAAGCGCACAGTAGTACCCGACATTCATAAGCTCTTCGTCCGAGCCCGTAAGCGAATGGCGAAGATAACCTGAGTTGAAAAGAACGGCGGGACTTTTAGAGGGTATATAAACCGCGCTGTTGCCGCCCGCTTCAAGAGCATTTGCCGAGAGCCAGCGGTCTTTGTCCTCACCGGGGAAGTCGCCGTTTAACTGCCTGCGGATATAGGCGTCTGTTGTGCCCGTTCTCATTGAAATGAAATGAAGCATTAAAATGGCTTCGGCAGACCGCGTCGCTATTTGCCGCGCATGCTCAATCTGAGCTGCGGACGCATTAGGGTCGTCTCGCAAAACGGCATAACGCATAAGCTCGCCCGCCGCGTACATAGCTGTCCACAGTCCGTCATTATCATCTTCCCTTGGGCGCCACTCGTTATTAATATAGTAAGAGCTTGCAACCATTCCGCGCCGCTCGACAAATTCTTGGGTATTGTCGCTCATAGTCTCTGCTTTTTCCGCCGCGCTCATTTCTACCATTGAAATATGGGTAAATCCGTTTGCCATAACAGTCCAAATACCGTTACCGCCGTCAGGGAAAATCGCTAATACTCTGCCGTCTGTCGTGTCGGCAGAATAGAAATAGCGGTCTCCCATAAAGCGTTGTTCACAGTCTCTTTTTGTCGGGGCGTTTTCATCTACCCGGAGCACGCCGTAATCCGTTACGGTCCATACCGCGCCGTCTGCCGTAACAGCGTGCTGACAGTTTGTATAATCAGAAACCGAGGATACGCCGGCAGGCACATCAGGGCTGCCCTTGGCATATCTCGTCACGATTTTTTGGAGATTGTTTACTTCCTTAACGGCGCTGCCGCCGTAGTTTTTTGTTAAAGGGGTGTTTTCGATTTTTGTAGGCTCTTCGGGAACGGTAAGCGTTACCGAATCAGACAAGCCGCCCGAAACAGCGGTGACAGTAGCCTGACCGATGCCCGTCGCGGTAATTCTGCCCCGCGCGTCAATCACAGCTACACCGTCCGGAGATACGCTCCAAAAAACCTCGCCGGTCTGTTCTTTGTTTTTGAAAATATAGCTGAGCGTCCGGCTGTCGCCCATACCAAGCTCAAAGTCCTCCGGCACAAGAATTCGCAGCTCTTTTGCAGGCGAGCCAAGGGACGATGTGAGTGAGACGAGCATCAATATAAGGGAAAGCAATAGCGAAATAACGCGGTTGAACATAGACGTCACCTCTGTAAGTTAATTGTTTTTCTTTATAATTTTATAATAGCACGCCGCGGCGAATATTTCAATAAAAAATGAAGCGGTTAAGGCTCGACTCCCGCAGCCTTATCAAATCAGGTCATATAAGATGAAAACACACCGGGTTTTCGCGTTTGGGGCAAAAAGTCCGGTGTGTTTTGTGTTTTTATGCTTCTTTTTTGAAACGTATTGTTACCGGTATAATGTCAAAGCATTTCAATCGCGCCCGCAGCGCCCATGCCGGCGCCTATACACATGCTGATTAAACCGTATTTTCCGCCGGTATCCTCTAAGTATGAAAGGGCTTTGCACATCAAAATAGCTCCCGTAGCTCCAAGCGGATGCCCGAGCGCGATAGCGCCGCCGCGCGGATTTACTTTATCCATATTCAGTTCGAGCTGCTCGATGCAGATAAGAGACTGCACCGCGAAAGCCTCGTTAAGCTCAATAACGTCAAATTGGTCAAGCTCCATGCCTATTCTGTTTAAGAGCTTAGGAATGGCGTATACGGGACCTATGCCCATCATGACCGGATCGACTCCCGCCACCTGATAACCTAGGAACTTGGCAATCGGCTTGATGCCCAGCTCGGCCGCTTTTTCGGCGGACATCATCACTACAAACGCCATACCGTCGTTCATCGGGGAGGAGTTTCCGGCGGTTACCGAGCCGTTCTCCTTGAAAGCGGCGGGCAGTTTTTTCAAGTCTTCATAGGAAACGTCGTGCCTGACACATTCGTCTTCGGAGAAAATTTCGATAGCGCCGTTTGAATCCGTATATGTTACGGGGATAATCTCCTTTTTAAATGCGCCTTCCTTCTGCGCCTTGGAAGCCTTCCGGTGGCTTTCGAGCGCGAAATTATCCATATCCTCTCTTTGAACGTCGAACATATCCGTAAGCACCTCCGCGGTGGTGCCCATCGGAAGGTAACAGCTGGCTCTCTCTTTAAAAATCTTCGGATCAAGAGCCGTCAGGTCTAAAGCGGTCATCGGCAGCATGGACATCGACTCCACGCCTCCGGCTATTATGATATCCGCCTGGTCTGCCATAATCTCATTGGCGGCATAGGCGATGCTTTGAAGACCGGAAGAGCAAAAACGGCTGACCGTAACTCCGCTCACCTCATCAGGCAGACCCGCGCGTATGACGATAATCCTCGCCATATTTAATCCTTGGACATCCTCCGGAGTCGAGCAGCCGACAATAACATCATCAATTTCCTCAAGCGGTAAATTCGGAACCTTTTCCAAAACGCCCAGCAAGACCTCGCTTGCCAGCTTGACAGGGTACTCGCCAACTAACGTACCTTTTGTCGCCCTGCCGACAGGCGATCTTCCATAAGCGACAATTACGGCATCTTTAAGGTTACTCATAATATAAAATCCTCCTTTAATATACGGTCATGACTTTGACGTCGCCGGGAATAATCAAATCCGCTTCCGTCGCGGCTTTAAGCTGTTCTACGGTTGTATCCGGAGCGATTTCTCTTACCTCCAAACCCTTATCCGTGACTTCAATAAGCGCAAGGTTTGTCACTATGACGTCCACGCAGCGAGCGCCGGTAAGGGGGAAGGAACACTTGTTGAATATTTTGGGGTCGCCTTTGTTCGTGTGTTCCATGGCGACAATTACCTTTTTAGCGCAGGTGATAAGGTCCATAGCCCCTCCGTAGCCTGCCATCAGCTTCCCGGGGACCATCCAGTTTGCTAAATTGCCTTCCCTGTCAACCTGCAAAGCGCCCAGCACCGTTATGTCGACATGACCGCCTCTGATAAGCCCGAATGAAACCGCGCTGTCGAAAAACGAGCCGCCCGGGTTTAAGGTAGCCCAGGCTCCTCCGGCATCAAAAATATCCTTGTTAATCTCATGCAAGGGCGGCGCCGGACCTAACCCTAACACGCCGTTTTCACCCTGAAGCGTAACCTTCAGTCCCGCCGGAATGTGGTTGGGAATCAGTGTCGGCAAACCGATGCCTAAATTTACGACGTCGCCGTCCTCAAACATCATGGCGACTCTTCTTGCGACGAAATTTCTCCAATCCAATGCCATATCAAGCACCTACCTTTACAATGGCGTCAATCAGAATACCCGGTACGGTAACAAGCTCCGGGTCGATTTTGCCGACCTTAACAACTTCCTCTGCTTCGACAATCGTATATTTCGCGGCAGCCGGCATCAGAGCGCCGAAATTCTTCGTGCAGCCGGTCATAAAACAGTTGCCGTCCAAATCGACTTTCGCCGCCTTAATAATGGCGACGTCGCCTTTGATTGCTTTTTCCATTAAATATTCTTTGCCGTCGATTGTCATTTTTGTCTTGCCTTCCTCGACGGCGGTTCCAAATCCGACCGGTGTAAAGAATGCGGGGATACCGGTTCCGCCCGCCCGTATTCTTTCAGAGAAAGTCCCTTGAGGAACTAATTCCAGAGTACCCTCGTTATACATTTTTTCGGCGGCGGCGCTCGGTCTGGTAAATGTCGCAATCAAGCCGCGAGCGCGGGTTTTCAACAGCTTTTCAAAAGCGACGAGATAGTTTTGATTTGCCGCGTTCGCGACAAAAAACAGGTCTTTAAGTTCTGTTTGCTTCAATATCGCCCGCATAACGCGGCCCGGATAGCCCATCGGTCCGAAACCGGCGACCAGGATTGTGTCGCCGTCTTTAATCGGAGCAATCGCATCCAGGATAGGCATTAACTTACCCATACATTAACCACCTTCTGTCAAATTAATTTTACAAGCAAAAAAACGTATACGCGTTGAAGACGCATATCATTTTAAGCCCGCGAACAGCTCTAAATTATCATAGGAATACGTCCGTTCTCCGTTTTCGATGGAATGAACGATTTCGACCACCTTATCGTTATACGGAGTGGGGACGCCCGCTTTTTTCCCGTAATAGGAAACGGCGCCGTTCATCGCGTCAATCTCGGTTTTTCTGCCATGCTCCAAATCCTGCAGCATACTTGCTTTTAGCAGATTATGCTTTTTAATGACAATCGGAATAACAAACAGCGATTTCATTTCCGTTATCTTGTCTTTGTAATCGATGAGCTTAACGACGTCCTGACCCTGAATAGGCTCTATTCTGATATCCAAAGCCTTAGTGACCTCGATGCACTCTTTAATTATGCGCAGTATGCAGACGCGGGACTTCTTGTCAGCGGCGGCTTCGCCAAAGGTGCAGCCCATAACCGCGGACATTCCGCTGAAAGACGCGTTGATAATCAGTTTAGCCCAACGTGCGCCGGCGAAATTATCCACTATAATCGTCGGTCCCATAAGCTCAAGCAGCCGTTTGATTTCGTTCATTTTAGGATTGGGCTTGCCCGTTACCGTGCCGATATCAAAGGTTAAGCTGTCAGACTCCGACGTCAGCTCGGAAACGCCGGGACCGATGTAAGTCGCGCCCCATGCGATTGTACAGCCGACGACCCTGTCGTCGCCTATAACCTCGGCGACAGACGGCTCGGGCATGCCGTTTTGCATCGTGCAGATCACCGCGTCGTCATTCAGATGAGGAAGGAAGCTCTCAACTATGCTTTTGTTGTACATCTGCTTGGTCATTAAAAAAACCAAGTCATACTTTCCCGTGACTTCGTCGTTGGTCATCGCGCTGACAGGGACGTTCATTTTAACGGTTCCGACTATCGTCGCGCCGTTTTTTTTCAGCTCGTCAATGTGTTCCCGGTTGATATCGATTAAATCAACCTGTTCTTTTGCCTTTGATATGTACGCTCCTAAGACGAGCCCCATAGATCCTGCGCCGAGTATTGCGGTTCGCATTAATAATTCCTCCTTTTATTTTTTTGGCATAAGACAAAAACAGCCGAATTCAATTCGCTTGAAACGCAAAGATTTCCAAGTACATATATGTACGTTGCTGTCAGGTGTTTCTCAGGTGAAGGCATACTCCGGTATGTCAAGATGAAAAACGCGCGAAAGTGCGGAAGAGTTTGCATTTTAGACTAATTGAATTCGGTCTTGCGGCCTTATCCGGAAATAAGGTAAAAACACTGCGAAATCAGCCGGTTTGGGTAAATATACCAGAAAAAATTTCCGGCATCTGATATTTTGCATAAAAACCGACTGGTAAAGCCGTGATTTGTGTTTACTATATCAAATATAGATAGGAATTGCAATAGATAATTCGGATATCTGTAAAAAAATAATTCTGATGATAGGTAAAAAAAATATTGACATTTGCGGCGCGGTGTGTTTCAATGTTATATATTGCATATGGCTGTGAAGAGAGAAGTAACCTTTAAGTTTTTCTTCAGAGAGCCGCGGATAGGTGAGACGCGGCGTGACTTTTAGGCGAATAACACTCGGAGCCGGCGGAAGAAAGCCCAAGGGCAAGTAGAACCGCCCGCGTGCAAAGCGTTATTTTGCTTAAAGCGAGTTATGAATATAACTAAATTGGGTGGTACCGCGGAAGCTGTCTTTCGTCCCTGTTTAAGGGATAGAGGGCGGTTTTTTATTTAACGGGGAGGGTTGTATATGGAAATGTCCAAAGAGCTTGTGGAGTATATCGCAGAGCTTTCAAGGATTAAGCTTGACGGCGCCCAGGCGGAAATAATCATGAGGGAACTGCTGACGGTTATCGGGTATGCGGACAAATTGGAAGAACTTGATACGGACGGCACAGAGCCGCTTACGCACGTTTTTGCGGAAAACAACGTTATGCGAAAGGACGAGGTGCAGGCGTCCTATGACCGCGCGGCGCTCCTTGAAAACGCGCCGGAGCGCACGGATGAAACGGTAATCGTACCAAAGACGATACAGTGAGGTGGAGCGAATGGATATAACAAAAATGACGGCTCTCGAAATCGCACAGGCTATTAAAAGCGGCGCCGTTACAAGCGCAGACGCCGTGAAGGCGGTTCTCGGCAAAATAGAGGAAACGGACGGCTCGGTTAACGCATATATCACCGTCTGCGGTGAACAGGCGCTAAACAAGGCGAAAGAGGTTCAGCTCAAAATCGAAAGCGGGGAGCTTGCTTCTCCGCTTGCGGGCGTACCCGTTTCAATTAAAGACAATATCTGTACGAAGGGTATAAAGACGAGCTGCGCGTCCAAAATCCTCGGCGAGTTTAAGCCCGTATATAACGCGACGGTTATAGACAGGCTGGAGAAAGCCGGACTTGTCATAGTGGGCAAGCTTAATATGGATGAGTTTTCTATGGGTGCAGAGAGCGCGACCTCATTTTACGGCGGCGTAAAAAATCCGATGGATATAAAGAACGCGTCCGAAGGGTGTCCGGACGGCGCGGCTGCCGCGTTAGCCGCGGGGGAGGCGGCGATTGCCCTCGGTTCGGATACCGGCGGAAGCATACGCAGGTCTGCGTCCCTGTGCAAAGCGACCGGCTTTAAGCCTTCTTACGGGACGGTATCGCGTTATGGGCTTGTCGCCTTCGCGTCGTCTATGGATCAGATAGGTCCGATAGGAAAGGACGTCGCGGACTGCGCCGCCCTTATGGACGTTATCGGCGGTAAGGACCCGCTCGACGCAACGTCGTCGGATATTGAATACCCGGGCTTTTACGGCGCTCTTAACGGCGGCGTCAAAGGAATGAAAATCGGAGTATTAAAAGAGAGCTTTCACAAAAAGCCGGATGATACGTCACGGCTTATCGTTGACGCGGCGAAGATTTTTGAAGGACTGGGCGCGTCAGTGGGCGAGGTCGGCTTCCCGCTGCTCGATTATGCGGTACCCGCGCATTATATAATATCCTGTGCCGAGGCAAGTTCTAACATGTCTTGCTTTGACGGTATAAAATACGGCTTTCGCAGTAAAAATTACGACGGTCTTACGGAGCTTTACAGCGCGACAAGGGGCGAGGGCTTCGGCGGCGAGGTTAAAAAACGCGTTCTTTTCGGCACGCTCGCACTGTCCGCCGGATATTATGACAGGTATTATCAAAAGGCTTTGAAGGTAAGAGCATTGATTAAAAACAGCCTTGAAGTAATTTTTGAGAAATATGATATTGTCCTGTGTCCGGTTCTTCCCGCCGAATTTGAAACGGGTTATTCGGAGGTTTATACGTCTTTGGCGAATATGGCGGGACTGCCGGCGCTCTCTTTGCCCTGCGGATTTGACAGGGGGAATATGCCCGTCGGCATACAGCTTGTCGGTCGGCGCCAAAGCGACGATACGGTGCTTTGCGCCGGTTATGCCTATCAGCAAAACACCGATTTTCATAAAATCAGACCGGAGGTGAAGTAATATGAAATGGGAAACCGTTATGGGGTTGGAGGTACACGTCGAGCTGGCTACGAAATCGAAGATATTCTGCTCGTGTACGACAAGCTTCGGCGGCGCGCCGAATACGCATTGCTGCCCGGGCTGTATGGGGATGCCCGGCACGCTTCCGGTACTCAACGAAAAGGTGTTGGAGTATGCCTTAAAGGCGGGAATAGCGCTGAACTGCGAAATAACGCGGCACAATAAATTTGACCGTAAAAACTATTTTTACCCCGACCTGCCCAAGGCTTTTCAGGTCTCGCAGCTGTTTTTGCCGTTCGCGAGAAACGGGCATGTCGATATTGTTACGCGCTCAGGCGTTGAAAAGACTGTGCGTATCCACGAAATCCATATGGAGGAGGACGCGGGAAAGCTGATACATTCGGCTTACGGCGACTTTTCCTATCCCGATTATAACCGTTGCGGAATGGCGCTTATCGAAATTGTTTCGGAGCCGGATTTCAGAAGCGACGAGGAAGTTATAGCGTATTTAACACAGCTGAAATCCACATTTGAGTACCTCGGTATATCGGATGTCAAGATGGAGGAAGGCTCTATGCGCGCCGACGTCAACCTGTCCGTCAGACCGGCGGGCGCCGAAAAGCTCGGGACAAGGACGGAGATGAAAAACATCAACTCCTTTAAGTCGATAGAGCGCGCCATTGCCTATGAGTCCGAACGCCATATCAAGGCGCTCGAAACCGGCGAAAAAATCGTGCAGGAGACGCGGCGCTGGGACGAAAACAAGGGCAGGACGTTTTCGATGCGCAGTAAGGAAAACGCCGAGGATTACCGCTATTTTCCCGACCCGGACATCCCGCCCATTATGATAAGCGAGGATACTCTTTTAAGGCTAAAAGCCGCGCAGCCGGAGCTTGCGCGTGAAAAGAAGGATAGGTATATAAAACAGTACGGGCTTTCGGATTATGACGCGGGGCTTCTGACTGACAGTAAAATACTGGCGCAGATGTTTGAAAAGACGGCCGCCCTGTCGGGCGACCCCAAGGAAACCGCCGTATGGATGCTCGGGGATATGATGTACCTTATGAACGCGCAGTCGGTAGACAATTCAAAGCTTTGTATCGACGAAAAGCAGTTTGCAGAGTTTATAAGAGCCGTCGGGACGGGCAAAATAAACAGAACAGTGGCGAAGCCTGTTTTTGAAAAGGTGTTCGCTTCCCATGACTTCGACGTAAACGAGTACATCAGAGAAAATGAATTGACTCAAATTGATAATAAGGATATAATCAGGGAAACCGTCGCGCGCATCATTGATGAAAATCCGGCGACAGTCGCCCAGTATAAGTCGGGAATAACCAAGGTGTTCAGCTTTTTTGTGGGACAGACGATGAAAGCGCTTCACGGAAAGGCAAATCCGCAGGCGGTAAACGATGTTATCACCGAAGAACTGAAAAAAATAAACTGAGGAGTAAATGCTGTTTATGGAATTCTTAAATTATGAAAAAAGAGCCGATACAAGCGATATAGACGTTATCATAAGCGGGTTTAAGAGCGGCTCTCTGAAGGACGGGGACGCTGTTGCCGTCAAGGGTACAATCCACAGAATTAAAGAGATGAGCGGGTTCGCGTTCGTTATACTGCGCTCGCCGCGGCTTGTTTTTCAATGCGTATGGGACGCCGAAAAATCCGACTGCGATATAAAGGACTTTTCGGCGGAGGAATGTGTCGAAATAGGGGGAACAATAGTTACCGAGGAACGCAGCCGTTTGGGGTTTGATATTCTGATTAAAAAGATGACGCGCGTTTCCGGACGCGCCGCCGTGCTTCCCGTAGAGGTTGGAAACGACAAGAAAATCGCGCAGCTAAATCTTAACACGCTGCTTGACAACCGTGTTATTACCCTCAGAAACCCCAAGGTCAGAGCCATTATGAAGGTCTCTGACGGCGTTATGTACGCGTTTCGGGAATTTCTGCGCGGCGAGGGCTTTACGGAATTTATCCCGCCGAAAATAGTCAGCTCCGGCGCGGAGGGCGGCGCCGATATGTTTGAGATAGACTATTTCGGGCAAAAGGCGTATCTCAACCAAAGTCCGCAGATGTACAAGCAGATTATGGTGGGAGTGTTTCAGAAGGCGTATACGGTAGGACCCGTTTTCAGGGCTGAAAAGTTCAGCACGAACAGGCATATCAACGAGTTTTTGGGACTTGACCTCGAGATGGGCTTCATAGACTCGTTTGAGGATTTGATGGAGCTTGAGGCGCGGATGTTTAAATTTATCTACCGCACATTAAACGAGCTGTACGCTCCGGAGCTTGAGATGTTTTTGGGGAAGGACGGGCGCCTGCCCGAGCTTGACAAGTTCCCGAAAATCAGATTTACCGAAGCGAAAGAGCTTTTTGCCAGGGCGCATCCGGGCGAGCGCGGGAAGCAGGCGCTGCTTGAGCCGGATTTCTCTCCGGACGAGGAAAAATGGCTCGGTGAGTATTTTAATAAGGAACATGGTTCGCCCGCCGTTTTCGTAACGCATTACCCGACGGTAAAGAGACCGTTTTACGCGATGGACGACCCCGAGGACCCGGCGTATACGTTAAGCTTCGATATGCTGCTCAACGGACTTGAGGTGACGACGGGCGGACAGCGTATTCACGACTACGAAAAACAGGTGGAAAAAATGAAGCGGCGCCAAATGGATATAGGCGAGTTCGGCGACTATCTGACTATGCACAAATACGGTATGCCGCCGCACGGCGGGATGGGACTCGGTCTTGAAAGGATAGTTCAGCATATTTTGGGGCTTGAGAGCATTAAATACGCGACGGCTTTCCCGAGGGACCGCGACAGACTGAATCCGTAATATATTGCGTATTAAAAACAGGACCGTATCGCGTCTTTTGCGTGTGCGGTCTGTTTTGTTTGTAAAACTAAAAATATTAAGACTTTTATAAGTCCGGATTGTATTAATGTATGAAAAGCTTTTCAAAACGCGGGAAAGGAACGGACAATGGACGACAGGGAAATCATACGGCTCTTACAGGAAAGTCCGAACGACGGCATTCGGGAGGCTATTATAAAATACAGAGGACTTGCAGCCGCGATTATCGGCAGAGTGATTTCCGACAAAAACGACTGCGAGGAGTGCGTGTCGGACGTCTTTGTAAGCGTGTGGAAGAACCGCGAAAATCTTGACGGGAACCGCTCGCTTAAAGGGTATACCGCCGTTGCCGCGCGCAATACCGCCATAAATTATTTAAAAAAGGCAAAAGCGCGCCCCATTGTGCCGTTAGATGAAAGCGTTGAAACGGACGGCGGCCAGGATATCGAATATGCGTTCGGCTTGCGCGAGGATTTGAAGGCGTTAGAAAAAGAGGTCCGCGCACTCAAGGGGCCGCACGACGTGATATTTGTGCGAAGGCACTATCTTTTCGAGTCTGTAAAGGAGATCGCGGACAGCCTGCACATTGACGAAAAACAGGTAAAGAACAGTCTGTATTATTCAAAGAAAAAAATTAAAAAATCATTGATGAAAGGGAGATCCGTTTATGAAAAAAAGTAAAAAAGCGGCAGATATACTTGATAACCTCAATATCAATTTGCCGGAGGCTTCATATGAGGAAAGCATGCGCACATATGAGGCGGTTGTAAGCAAGGTAAACGCGAAGGAAAAATTCAAAGCGGTTTACAAAAGAAAAAGGCTCGCCGCGATTGCCGCGGCCGCCGCGCTGGTTTTTGTCCTGTCCTTCTCCGCGATTGCCGCGATTGTGACGAGCGGCATGAACGTGAGCATACCCGATAAAATCGCCGCGTGGTTTCCGGACGGCCATTTGAAGGTAAAGTATTTCAGCGAATACACGCTTTTGCCAAAGGAGATATCAAAAGAGGCAAACGGTGAAATTATATCCGTCAACGCGCTCGGGGGCAGGAATTTCAACGGTATGGAACAGCTCGAAAAATACCTCGGAATTGAGTTTATTAAAAATCCCGACCTCATCCCGCCCCAATATCTTGATACGGATAAAAACATCAACCTGACCTATTTCGAGCAAAAGAATAAGATGATGGGCTTTATCTCGGCGTCATACCAGTACAAGGATAATTCAAAGATCAATATTAACTGTAATATAGGCTTTGCCGTTGACGAACCCCAGTCAGGCTCAATATTCTATTTGGAACTAAAAGAGAATACGGAAAAAACAAAGATCAGCGGCTATGTGAGCAAACAGAACGGACTCGACGTAAAAATATCCGAAACGAACGATGACCTCCAGTTCGGTATACACTTTGTCTATGACGACATCGCGTACAACATCGACGTTATAAACAGCGATGGAATTGATAACGAAACGCTCGCGAAAGCGATTGTCGACGCCTTTATCATTAAATAAAACAATACTTTTCAAGCCGCCTGCCGAAAACAGGCGGCTTGCTATTGATGTTAATAGGGGAGTATCCTTGACCAGTCAAACAGCTCGCCCGGGTCTGTTTTTTTGGGACTGTATTCGGAGTGACCGATGATATACTCGCGTGAGAGCGGGATTGCGTTGCGTTCGCAGATATCGGACACAAGAGCGGCGAGAGAGGAATATTGCTCGTCGGTGAAGCCTGTCAGCGAGGAGTCCAAAGCGCGATATTCATCACGGCTCAGGTACTGCGACATATCGTTCTCGGAGCCTATCGCGACAAGCTCTATGCCTATCGAGTATTTGTTCATAAGGTTCGTATATTTTTCGTTTCCGCGCAACGTTCCGGTCCCCGCGTGCCACGCGGCTCTGTATTCCGGAAGATAGCAATAGATTTTTCCGTCGCGTCCGATGAGGTAGTTTATGCCCAAGTCGCCGTCCTCTTCAAACATTTTCCGGATGGTTTCCATATTATAAGGGTCCTCGCGGGATATGACGGCGGCGCTCATAAAATGGATCATCACAAATTCCGGTTCGTACTCGCGTTTCCAGGACGACGA
>CAZQXZ010000007.1:25980-33793 GCA_964597515.1 uncultured Eubacteriales bacterium
CAAGAAAGTATTCCTCGGCAAGAGCGGAAAACGCGACAGGCTTTAAATCTTCTTCGTTCTTGGGTGAAGGAAAGCACGACGGCAACAGTAAAAGAGCAATGAGAAGCGCCGGTATACGAAGTTTTTTCATAATGACCTCCGGTTTTGATATTTTAAGAAGAATGCGTTTAAGTATACCACAAAAAAATATTATTTGCTCGCCGCATTTTGTTGCAAACAGAGGCGGCGTGATATATAATCGGACGCAGGCGGACGCATAAGGTTCGGCTTATGTAAGGAGTTTGTCTATGGAACGGGAGCTTGCGCGGTACGAACTCATAGAAAGAAGCATTATAAAAAAATATCGGAAGACGCTTTGGAACCCGTTTGTGGGGGCGGTTAAGCAGTACCGTCTTATAAGCGAGGGGGACAGGATAGCCGTCTGCATTTCGGGCGGCAAGGATTCTATGCTGATGGCGAAGCTTGTGCAGCTGCTTATAAGGCAAAGCGAGTTTCCGTTCGAGGCAGAGTATCTCGTTATGGACCCGGGCTATAATAAGGAGAACCGTGAAAAAATCGAGTCCAACGCGGCGCTGCTTAATATCCCTGTTACGGTTTTTGAAACAAATATTTTCGGCGTCGCGAACAGCGCGGGCGGTTCGCCGTGCTATCTTTGCGCGCGTATGCGCAGAGGGCATTTATACGCAAAGGCAAAGGAGCTTAACTGCAATAAAATCGCCTTGGGGCACCATATGAGCGACGTTATTGAGACCACGCTTTTGGGGATGATGTACGGCTCGCAGCTCCAGGGGATGCCGCCCCGCTTAAAAAGCACGAACTTTGAGGGGATGGAGCTGATACGCCCGATGTACCGCATCCTTGAGGACGATATTATAGCTTGGCGAAACCATAACAAGCTTGCGTTTTTACGCTGCGCCTGCCGGTTTACCGAGACCGCCGAGGTATGCGGCGGCGAAGCGGACAGCTCGAAAAGGCAGGAGATCAAGACGCTGATAAAACAAATAAAGCGCGACAATCCCAACGTCGAGCAAAATATATTCAACAGCATACACAGGGTCAACGTGGACACGTTCACAGGCTACAAGCAAAACGGCGAAACGCACTCGTTTTTGGAAAAGTTCAATGACGGTTAAGGCGTATCGGGTTCGGCTGGCTCTCTGATGTTTAAAAGGAGAAGTTTTTATGAATAACAACGAGATCGTTATTTTAGATTTTACGGATTGTAAATATTTAAGCGATTTTCATTTTCGTATAAAAAAAGCGTTGGATTTTCCCGAATACTACGGTGAAAATCTTAGCGCGCTATGGGATTTGCTCTGGAGCCTCTGTCCGCCGAAGAAGGTTTTTATAAGAGGGGCGAACGGGTTATCTGAAGAATTAAGAAAATATCTCGACAGTGTTCTTTGTCTGTTTGACAGAAACACTGAGTGGCAAAAACAATACGGATATTCTTTCAGTTATGAGATTGTAGACTGATATTTCTGTTTTTGCGGCGTTTATTAAGCTTGCCTACGGGCCTTTCACAAGCCGTAAAAACGCATAATAAAATGATTGACAAACTTTTTTAAGGTGTTAAAATATAATCGTGGTATGAGCGCCCGTTTCGGACAGGCTGTGAAGCGCTGTTTCGCAAAATGAATATTATATTAACAAAAGCGCAGATTAAGTATGTAATTTTCTCCTGAAATCTTTTGGAGAATGTACATAAAGTGTTGATGAAAGGATAAGTTTTATGAAACCGGACCCAAGCTCTGACAGTACGGTTCCCCGAAGTACAAAAGAAATAACGTAACGGACAATTGCCTTTCGCAGCAGTTGTTCCTTGCGGCTGTGAAAGGATGAAAAATATGTTGAATTTTTATCTCACAAGGAACAATTGCGTGGAAACTCTCGCCGGTCCCGAGGAGGGCTGCTGGATTGCGATGACCAGTCCGAATGAGTCGGAGCTGCAGGAGGTGTCGCAAAAATACGCGCTTGACGCGGAAACTCTCAGCGCGGCGCTCGATATAGACGAGAGCTCGCGTGTCGAATATGACGAGAATTATACGATGGTGCTTGTCAACATACCGACTATCGACGAACACGACGAGAAGGAGCTGTACAGCACTATCCCTATGGCGGTAATACTTACCGACGGAGCGGTCATTACGGTTTGCAGCGAGGATACGCCCATTCTCCGCCAGTTTTCCGAGGGGAGGGTGAGGGACTTCCGCTCGAATATGAAGTCGCGCTTTATTCTGCAAATTCTTTATAAAATTTCTTCCCTCTACCTTCAGTATCTCAGGATTATTGACAGAAAGAGCGAGGAGGTTGAAAACAAGCTCCATAAATCAACCCAGAACAGGGAGCTCATAGAGCTTTTGAAGCTCGAAAAGAGCCTTGTGTACTTTACAACCGCGCTTCGCTCGAATGAAACCGTTCTCGAGAAGCTTTTCAGAAACGAAGTTATCAAAAAGTATCCCGAGGACGCCGAATTGCTCGAGGACGTTATCGTTGAAAACAAGCAGGCTATTGAAATGGCTAAAATTTACAGCGGGATTTTAAGCGGTATGATGGACGCGTTCGCTTCCGTAATATCCAATAACCTGAACATAGTAATGAAAATCCTCGCGATCATTACGATAGTAATGTCCATCCCCACTATGATTTTCAGCGCGCTCGGTATGAATGTCAACCTTTCCGGCATTCCGTTCATATCAAATCAGCACAGCCTTTTTGTATGGGTGGGGCTGTCCGTGGTGCTAAGCCTTATCACCGCCGCGGTCTTTATAAAAATTAAGGTATTTAAATAAAATAAACGCCGCGGTCAAAATGCCCGCGGCGGTTTTTCTTATCGGGTACGAAGGGCAAAAGCGTGTGCGGCGGGAGACTCTTTTTGCTTTATAAACCGGTACGGATTAAATCCCTTACCGTTTCCCCCGCGAGAATAAGCCCGGCGGCCGCCGGAACGAAAGCTGCACAGCCGGGAGCAATCGGCGGTTCTTTACAGTCCGGCATAAATTTTTCGCCCAGAGCTATGGGCGTTTCCTCGGAATAGACGACTTTCAGGCGTTCAATACCGCGCTTTCGCAGCTCACGGCGCATCACGCGGGCAAGGGGACAGACCTTCGTGCCGTAAATATCGGCGACGCGCAAAGCCGAAGCGTCAAGCTTGTTGCCCGCGCCCATAGACGAAATAATGGGAGTTCCCGCTTTGGCCGCTTGTGTGATAAGCTCAAGCTTGCTCTTTACCGTGTCTATGGCGTCAATTATATAGTCGTATTGCGTAAGGTCAAATTGACCTGCGGTATCTTGCGCGTAAAAGCATTTATGCCCGTTAATCTGTGTTTGGGCGCATATGTCGTGAAGCCGCTCTTTGGCGGCGTCTACCTTGTATCGGCCGACGGTGGAAAGCGTCGCGAAAATCTGACGGTTGAGGTTAGAGACGCACACCTTGTCGCCGTCAATAACATCAAGCGTTCCTATGCCGCTTCTCACAAGCGCCTCGGCGGCGTAACCGCCTACCCCGCCGATACCGAATACCGCCACGCGGCAAGCGCGCAGCCTGTCCATAGCTTCTTTGCCTAAAATCATCTCTGTTCTTGAAAATTGATTTAGCATAAGCCCTCCCCAGTTATAATTCAAATCGTTATTCACATTTTAGCAGATGCCGGCGCGCAGTACAATAAGATATTAAATTATTGCGGCCGCCTGTATTGAAAAGGAACAAAAAGTATGGTATATTTAATAAACATTATTTTAATTGATAACGGAGGGAATTAGTTGAGCGAGGGGTTAGAGACAAAAACCGCCGTGCCGGAGTCTGAACTGACGGTATATACAAACCGTAAAACCGTTTCCAGAAAAGAAAAAATAGGTTACATAATCTACGACAGCTCCCAAAGCTTCAACCTGAACAGCCAGAAGGAAACGTTTGTCGACAGCATCTTGGGCATAAGCTTCAATTTGCAGTCAATAAACAATCTGATTGGCGGAATATGGGATATCGTCAACGATATTCTCATCGGCGCTATGGTTGACCGCACGCGCACGCGCTGGGGCAAGTTCAGGCCTTACCTGTTTGCCGTAGCCCTGCCGCTTGCCGTGATTTCGGCGGTGTACTGGGTGTTGCCCGTGATTTTTGAAGGCAAGGCCGCCGATTATATCCCTAAATTCCTTGCGTATATGTTTTTTGAGGTTCTTATGGAGACATGCGGCACCTTTAAGGAGGTATGCCGCAGCGGTCTTATATCTACTATTACCCCGTATCCTGTCGAGCGTTCCAAGCTGATAGCCTTTACCTCCTACTTTACAGGGTGGTTCGGCGGTCTGCCCGGGCAGATTATCGAGGTGCTGTTTGACCTTGTTACAAATAACCTTATCAAATCGGTATCCAGAACGGGTACGGAGCTTCTGACCCGCGTCTATGTGCTGATGGGTCCGTCTACCGTGCTTTTTTCGGGCTTCGCGGCGTTCTGGTTCGTTTTCAATACGCGCGAGCGCGTCCAGCAGAGTATTGACAAGCCTTCCGTTGTCGAGGGTATTAAACAGGTTCTCCGCAGCAGGCCTACCTTTATATACATCCTTTCCGAAGCGCTCGGCTCGTTCGGAACCGGTATTTCAACGAATAAATATTATAAATGGGTACTGTTTTTCGGCACGATGGAGACTGTTGCGGGTATTCCGTCGGCAATCGTCATACCGATAAGCTATGCGGCGGCGCCGAAGCTGCTAACGAAGCATTCTATGAAAAGCCTGTACATCATAAGCCACAGATTTGCGAAAGCTATGTATATACCGGTATTCCTTATCGGTATGATGGGAGATAAGGGCAGTAAAATCTTTACGCGCATCCCCCCGATGATGGTTGTAACGGCCGTGTGGGAGATTATATACGCTTCTTTCGGCGGCATTAGGACTGTTGTCAAGACAGAGATGCGAAACGAGTGCATGGATTACTGCGAGTGGAAATACGGCTACCGCTCCGAGGCTACCATAACGGCGGCGAAATCCGTGATACAGAAAATCCCGTCAAGGATTAACAGCATCATAGAGCCGCAGATTAAAAAAATGATAGACTTTGACCCGAATTTGTATCCGGCGGGAAAAAGTCAGAAATACAGGACGCAGGTCTTGATTTTTGCTATGGCTACGCTGTTCCCGGCGGTAATAACGATTATCAGCGTCCTTCCGCTGCTGTTTTACAATATCGATATGAAAACAAGGGAGCAAATGTATAGCGAGCTAACGGAGCGTAGGGCGGCTCTCGGGATACAAATTACAGGGGGGTAAATAATTAAGGTTGTATAATTTTATAAAAAGAAAGGTGATGTTTTACTATGAAGAAAAAACTCAGAGTGTCATTGAGCGCGGTTCTAATTCTCGCGATTTTAACAGTGACGATGATGAGTCCGGCGGTTGCGGTATCCGGTTACGATATGAGCGCCGGTCAATGGGACGCCTATTGGCAGGAGTACTTAGATGACGGCAGCGCGCTTTATCTTGCGCCGGGCGGCGACCCGAGCCGGATGAATTTTGCGTGGTTAGGCGGCGGGGAGAGCGACAGCCCCGCGGTATACGTCAAACCCGCCTCGTCGGACGGTGATTTCGTTCAGTTTACGGGTGTTAAAGTGAAGCTCGGCAGCGCCGTGTTCTCTTATCAGGTAACTGTTGAAGACCTTCTGCCCGGCACGGTATACAGCTATTATTACAGCGCAGACGGGAAAGACTCGGCGGTCAACACGTTCAAGACCGCAGAGGACGACGGTTTCAGCGCGATATATGTTTCCGACGTCCATGTTAGTTATAACAGCGAAAATCCGGATAATTTAAAGAACGCGTCTTTCGCGCTGCATGAGATTTTTTCACAGGCGCACGGCAAGAATAACGACGTATCTTTAATCATTTCCTCGGGCGACCAGGGCGACCACGGGCTGCTCTCGGAATACGTGGGGCTGTTTTCATCGCCTGTTGTAAAGAACATACCGTTAGCGACAACATGCGGAAACCACGACTACAAGGAAACCGTTTACGCTTATGTTACAAACAATCCCAACAGATACAACACGGGACAGGCGGTGTCGCCCGACAGGAACGGCGGAGACTATTATTTCGTCAAGAACGACGTTCTTTTCCTCTTTATCAATTCAAACTGGACCTCGGCAAGCGACCACTATGATTTTGTGAAACAGACAGTCGCCGCAAATCCTGATGTAAAATGGCGCGTCGCCGTTATGCACCACGACCTTTACGGCGGTCATATCGAGAAAAGGGAGGACGAAAACCGTCTTTTAAGACTGATATTTGTCCCGATTTTCGATGAGTTCGGGGTTGACTTAGTCCTTACGGGACACAGCCATGTTTTCAGCCGCTCACACGTTATGTACGGCGGCGAGGTGGCAAGCGACATAGCCGGGCAGCAGCATGTAACGGACGCCGCCGGAACCGTGTATATCACTACCGGCTCGACATGCAGACCCAGAGGAGATGTAACGGAAGCAAGCTTTGCGATAGCCTATGACCACATATCCGCTGAGGAATATATCTATAATGTTGTGGACTTCACATATGACACAATCACCTTTAATTCGTATGCCAAGGGCAGCGACGAGCCGTTTGAGGTCTTTACGCTGGAAAAGACATCGAATGAGGGCGGTCATCCGGACGGGGGACACAATGAAGCCTATGACTTTCTCAGCGTGATAGGCATACTGGTAAATATATACCAAACCATCAGCTTTATTGTGGAAAAGCTTTTTGCCTTAGTGGGAATTGACATATAACACAACAAAAAAAGCGCCGGCTTCGTCAATCGGAGCCGGCGCGCGTTTTTTATTTTGCCGGATGACTCTTTGATGCCTTAGGCGACGGGAGTCATCCGAACGCGACGTCAAGTATCATCATAAGGACAAAGCCGGCGCATACGCCCACGAGTCCTATATTTGAGTGTTCCCCGTCGTTTAGCTCGGGAATAAGCTCTTCGACGACGACGTAAATCATAGCCCCCGCCGCGAACGAGAGTAAAAACGGCAGGGCGGGAAGCGCGATGCTCACGAATAATATCGTTATCAGCGAAGCCGCCGGCTCAACTATTCCCGATAGGGCGCCGAGCAAAAACGCCTTGCCCTTTGACACGCCCGTGCTTTTTAGCGGGAACGATATAATAGCGCCCTCGGGCAAATTTTGCAGCGCGATACCGACAGACAGCGCGAACGCCGCCGAAACAGAAATATCTCCCTCTTCGCTTAAAAGCGCCGCGAAGACAGCGCCGACGGCCATTCCCTCAGGGATGTTATGTATAGTTACGGCAAGCAGGAGCATGGTATTCTTTTTTGCATTCGAGTGAAGCCCCTCCGCTTTTTTTGCGTTTCTGTGGAGGTGGGGGATAAGCGAGTCAATCAGCAGCAGAAAAGCCATTCCCAAAGTGAAGCCGACAGCGGCGGGCAACCACGGAATAAAACCTTCTTCCGCCGCTTTTTCGATTGAAGGCAGAAGCAGCGACCAGACGGACGCCGCAATCATAACGCCCGATGCGAAGCCGAGAAGCGTTTTCTGAAAACGCGGTCCGAGTTCCTTCTTGAAAAACAGGACCATAGAAGCGCCGAGTACCGTTCCGGCGAAAGGGATAAGTACGCCTATGACAGTATTCCCCAAATTGTTCCTCCTTAACAGGCCGCACAAGGACATTGTCCTCTTTCGGCAATAATCGACTGCAATGTTCTTCTTAAATATAAATATAAATTTGCCAATAGTCAAGTCAAAGACGCGAACCTTCTTGCACTTAGTGTAAAATAAAGATTGGCAAAAAAGAAAGGGAAATGGCGTTAACCACTTC
>CAZQXZ010000008.1:0-6827 GCA_964597515.1 uncultured Eubacteriales bacterium
AACGTGCCGTCAACTCAACTTTTTGTCGTGTCCATTTTACGGGGTACAGTTTAAATCAAAACTTTCAACTTGCAACTTCCAACTTGCAACTTATTCCACGTTTTCCCTAAGCGTTTCAAGCTCTTTCGCCATTTCCTTGGGCAGCCTGTCGCCGAGCATTGAGAAAAACTCCCCGACGCCCTTCGCTTCCTCTTTCCAAAGAGCCTTGTCCACGCCGAGTATATCCTCGAGGACTTCGGCGCTCACTTCGTCCTCAATACCGTCAAGATTTATATCCTTCGCGTAGGGAACATAGCCTATTGCCGTTTCTTTCGCGTCTGTCTTACCCTCGCAGCGGTCAATTATCCAGTCAATCACGCGCAGGTTGTCGCCAAAGCCGGGCCACAGGAAATGCCCTTCATCGTCTTTTCTGAACCAGTTGACATTGAATATCTTCGGGGCTTTCTTCGGGTCAAGACCCTTGCCGATATCAATCCAATGCCGCAAATAGTCGGACATATTATAGCCGCAAAACGGAAGCATCGCCATCGGGTCACGCCTGACGACGCCCACTGCTCCCGCCGCCGCCGCCGTCGTCTCGGATGCCATAATAGCCCCGACGAACACGCCGTGATTCCAGTCCCTTGACTGGTAGACAAGCGGAGCGAGCTTCGCGCGCCTGCCGCCGAATATGAACGCGGAAATCGGCACGCCCTCCGGATTTTCAAATTCAGAGCTGAGGCACGGGCAGTTTACCGCCGGAGCCGTAAAGCGGCTGTTCGGGTTTGCGCCGACCGTTTCCGCCGTCTTGCCGTTCCAGGGGATACCCTTCCAGTCAACGCCGTTTTCGGGCGGGTTTTTATCAAGCCCTTCCCACCACACCGTGTTGCTGTCAAGATTATGGACGACGTTAGTAAAGATGGTACCCTGCTTCGTTGAAGCGAGCGCGTTGGGGTTCGATTTCTCGTTTGTACCCGGCGCGACGCCGAAGAACCCGTTTTCGGGATTTACGGCGTAAAGCCTGCCGTCCTTACCCTTTCTTATCCACGCGATATCGTCGCCGACGCACCAGACCTTATAACCTTTTCTTCTGTATCCTTCCGGCGGGATAAGCATAGCGAGATTTGTTTTCCCGCAAGCCGACGGGAACGCTCCGCACACATAATTAATTTCTCCGTCCGGCTTTTCAATGCCGAGTATCAGCATATGTTCCGCCTGCCAGCCCTCTTTCCACCCCTGATAAGACGCAATCCTCAGCGCGAAACACTTTTTGCCGAGCAGAACGTTTCCGCCGTATCCCGAGTTTACGGAAATAATCGTATTGTCCTGCGGGAACTGGCAGATATACCTTTTTTCCTCGTCTATCTCGCACTTGCAGTGCAGGCATCTGACCCAATCGTCATTATCGCCGAGAACGTCAAGAACGGCATTGCCCACTCTCGTTACGATAGCCATATTCAGCACGACATATATGGAGTCCGTAAGCTCTACGCCGATTTTTGAAAACGGCGAGCCCACAGGTCCCATCGAATACGGAATAACATAAGCAGTCCTGCCCTTATAGCTGCCTTTCGCTATACCGTAAAGCATTTCATACGCTTTTTCGGGGTCCATCCAGTTGTTTGTGGGTCCCGCATCCTCTTTTGTCGGCGCGCAGATAAATGTTCTGTGCTCCACACGCGCCACGTCGTTTACAGCCGTGCGGTGAAGATAGCACTCGGGAAGCAGGTCCTGATTGAGCCTTGTCATCTCCCCCGTCGAAGAGGACTCGCTTCGCAGCGCCTCTATCTGCTCCTTTGACCCGTCTATCCATACGATATTATCGGGCTGTACAAGAGCGCACATATCGTCAAGCCATTTCAATAAGCTTTTGTTGTTTGTTAATGACGGCATATAAAAAATCCTCCTTAAAAAAATTAAAAAACTACCCATTGTGCAATTTTTAGAATTATACACTAACAGGCAGCGTCTTTGCAAGCTATTTCATACTATTTAATAAATATTTCATATTTATAAATAATTATTATATAGGGTTCCCTTTGCCGTTAAAAAGCGGCAGGTTTTCAAGGTAAATGATGTCGTCCCTTTCTTTCGCCGGACCCTCCGCCAAAATAGCCGCTCTGCCGGCTATAATACCTCCGGCTTTTTCAATTAAGGCTTCAACGGCTTTCAGCGACTCTCCGGTGGAAATCACATCGTCAACAATCAGAATGCGCCTGCCCTTTATTATGTTTACCTCGGCGGTATCAAGGTACAGCTTCTGCTCCTTTTCCGTGGTTATTGATTTTACGGCTACTTCAAACACGCCCGTCATATATAGCTTCGGAACCTTTCTCGCGACAAAATATTTTTCGTCCCTTCTCTGGCGCGCCATCTCGTGGGCAAGCGGGATACCCTTCGCCTCCGCCGTTATGACATAGTCGTATTCGCAGTGAGCCGTCTTTTTTATAAGCTCGCCGGCGCACGCGACGGTGAGCGGCGCGTCTCCGAAAATGACAAACGCCGCGATATACTGCTCGTCATTGAGCCTGCAAAGCGGCAGACGCCGCTCAAGTCCCGCAATGGTCATGGTGTATTCCATAAAAATCCCCTTTTTCGGTTATTTCTTAAAACAATGATAGCATTTTTATTAAAGACCCGCAAGCTGTTAACTCAACAATGATATTATTTATTCTACTGAATTTTCTTTAAAATAATATTATTTTTTCAAATAGTTGTAAATACTTTCGATATAAGTATTAACAGATTGTATAAAAAATATTTTTTTGACAATTTTTATAATCAATAATAAAAACCTTGCACTTTATGAAAATTGTGATATACTGTTTCTTAGGGAGGTGGCGGTATGCTTAACGCTCAGCCAAAGCTTAAAAACCGCGATTTATATCTGAATAAGCTAATTTCGTTTCAGGATACCGAACCGGTCAAGGTGATTACCGGCATACGCCGCTGCGGAAAATCCAGCGTTTTGAAGCTGATGGCGCAGCATTTGCGCCGGACGGGTGTTGCCGACGGGCAAATCCTTGAAATGAACTTTGAGTCGATGGAATACCGCGGTATGGACGCCGCGGATTTATACGGTTTTGTTAAAGCCCGTGTTTCAAACGATAGCACAAATTATCTTTTCTTTGACGAAATACAGCGTATTCCCGCGTGGCAGGACGCCGTCAATTCATTTCGCGTCGATTTTCTGTGCGATATTTATATTACCGGCTCCAACGCCTATTTGCTTTCCTCCGAATACTCCACCTATCTTGCCGGACGCTGTATCGAAATAAAAATGCTGCCGCTGTCATTTCGGGAATTCATTGATTTTCACGGCTATACATTGAAAATATTAAATAATCCTTCCGGCGGCACCTTAAAACGCATCATTGGTACGGACGGTGAAAGTTATGAACCCCGCGAGCTTTTCGACGCCTATCTGAAATTCGGCGGAATGCCCGGCATTGCCGACGTCGGCCTTGTTCAGGAAAAAGCGCTGGCTCTTCTTGACGGTATCTATTCTACCGTTGTCATACGGGATATTTTAGAACGGGAAAAACGCAGAGGGCACCGCCAGATCACGGATCCGGAGCTGCTTCGGAAAATCATTATGTTTCTTGCGGACAATATCGGAAACAACACCTCCGTTACTTCAATAGGCAATGTCCTATCCGGCGAAGGACTGCTTGATAAGGGCGCTAAAAACCGAAAACCCGCGGCGCAAACAGTGCAAAGCTATGTCGGCGCGCTTTTAGAGTCCTATATTTTCTATGAGATAAAACGGTTTGATATAAAAGGTAAAGAATATCTCAGAACGCTCGGAAAGTATTATATTACCGACATCGGATTGCGCAATTATCTGCTCGGTTTTCGCGAAACGGATAGCGGTCATATACTTGAAAACATCTTGTATTTTGAACTGCTGCGCCGCGGTTACGACGCGGCAATCGGCAAGGTCGGCGGCAAAGAGGTCGATTTTGTCGCTACAAAAGCGGATAAAAAGTTGTATATCCAGGCGACCCAGTCTATAAATTCGCCCGAAACAAAGGAGCGTGAACTGGCGCCTCTGCGGATGATACGCGACAATCATAAAAAAATCGTTATCTCTCCGAATTGTCGTTTTTCTGTCACGGAGGACGGGATCTATATTATTAATATGTTTGATTTTCTTTTAGAGAATGATGATTTCAACAGACTCTGAGACAATTTCGCCTTGCAATCTTTATGTTTTATGGTAAAATAAACGCGGAGATGGTGCTATGCTTTTAAATATCAAGGATAAAAAAGACTGCGCGTTCGACATGCTCGCCCTCGGCGAGGTTATGCTGCGCTTTGATCCGGGCGATACGCGCATACGGACGGCTCGCTCCTTCAAGGTCTGGGAAGGCGGCGGCGAGTATAACGCCGCGCGGGGTTTAAGACGTTGCTTCGGTCTGAAAACCGGCGTTTTGACAGCTCTCGCGGATAACGACGTCGGCAGGCTCGTTGAGGATCTTATCCTTCAGGGAGGCGTCGATATCTCCTTTATAAAATGGCTCCCGTTTGACGGAATTGGCAGAGAGGTCAGAAACGGACTAAACTTTACGGAGCGCGGCTTCGGCATTCGCGGCGCGTCGGGCATGTCAGACAGGGGGAATACGGCGGCGTCACAGCTCACACCGGACAGCTTTGACTTTGACTTTATATTCGGAGAACTTGGTGTGAGGTGGTTTCACACGGGCGGCATTTTCGCCGCGCTGTCTGAAAGTACGGCGAGAACGGTAAAAAGCGCCGTTCAAGCGGCTAAAAAACACGGTACAACCGTTTCATATGATTTAAATTACCGCCCGTCTCTTTGGAAAAGCATAGGCGGTATAGAAAGAGCGCGGGAAGTGAACAGCGCGCTCGCGCCGTATGTTGACGTTATGATTGGCAACGAGGAGGATTTTACCGCTTGCCTTGATTTCAAGGTTGAGGGTAACGACGAAAATCTCAAAGAATTAAATCTTGAAGGCTATATTAAAATGCTCGGCGAGGTGACAAAGCGATACCCAAACCTCAAAGTCATCGCCAACACCTTAAGAACCGTCAAAACGGCTACATTCAACGACTGGAGCGCGATAGCTTACGCCGGCGGCAGGATTTATAACGGTCTTTTGCTGCCCGCGCTCGAAATTTACGACCGCGTCGGCGGAGGGGATTCGTTCGCGTCGGGACTTATATACGGACTTATGACCTTCGGAGACGTTCAAAAGGCGCTTGATTACGGCATAGCGCACGGCGCGCTCGCGATGACGACTCCGGGAGACACCTCCACGGCAACGCTTTCAGAGGTTGAAAGCATAGTAAACGGCGAAAGCGCAAGAATTGTGCGATAAGGAGATAACAATGGATAAGGAATTGATTTTAACTAAAATACAGGAGTGCGGGATAGTCGCCGTGGTAAGAGCGGACTGCCCCGAAAAAGCCGAGCGTATAACAGATGCTTTGATAGAGGGCGGCGTAGCTGCTATTGAGCTGACTTTTACAGTTCCAAAGGCACATAAGGTTATTGAAGCTCTTGCCGCAAAATACACGCCACAGGAAATAATTTTGGGCGCAGGTACTGTTTTAGACTCCGAAACGGCGCGCATAGCGATGCTCTCCGGCGCGAATTATATCGTCAGCCCCTGCTTTGACGCAAAAACGGTAAAGCTGTGCAACCGTTACCGCATAGCCGTGATGCCGGGCATAATGTCCGTAAAAGAAGCCGTAACGGCTATGGAAGCGGGCGCGGATATCTTAAAGGTTTTCCCCGGCGAGCTTTTCGGACCGAAAATCATCAAGGCAATAAAGGCTCCCCTCCCCTATGCCAAAATGATGCCCACGGGCGGCGTTACCGTTGATAACGTAGGCGAATGGATAAGGGCGGGAGCCGTCGCGGTAGGCGTTGGCGGCGCGCTCACGAAAGGCGCAGAAAGCGGCGAGTATAAAAAAATCACCGAAACCGCGAGGGAGTTCATCAAGAAGATAAAGGAAGCGAGAAATATTTAAAAAACGCTTGCAAAAACCGAGCGGGTTTATTATAATACTGCTTGCGCGTATTAGATGTTAGATTTTAGATATTAGATATTAGATTTAAAGGAAAACGCTTTGCGTTTTTATTATAATAGTGCGACGAAGTCGCCCGAAACTCTTCACTCTTCACTCTTCACTCTTCACTTCTATTTGCTGGTGTGGCTCAATGGCAGAGCAGCTCATTCGTAATGAGCAGGTTGTCAGTTCGATTCTGACCACCAGCTCCAAAACGAAAAATCTGTCGAAACTTGTCGGCAGATTTTTCGTTTTGTACTCTTCTCTATTCTCTCTTCGTTCTTCACTCTTCTCAACGCCTCGCGAACGAGGCGATACAGATTTTTCGAGTGAAAAGATAAAAGAGAATAGTGAAAAGTTGAGGTGGCTTTTTCTGCGAAAAAGCATTATAATACATTTGCGGCATTGTCGGCATATCTTTGGTTTTCAATCATAAGCCTCTCTTTTACAAATTCAATTACAGTCATTTTCTGTTCTCCTTTGCTTCATTTAAAAAACCGAACCTTTCGCAAATCATCGCCGCTGCTTTGTCGGGCGGGATATTCGTGTTGTCGAGCTTCATATAATCCGGGAACGGCAGAGCCTCGCCGTCATATGAATTCAGGCGGAATTTTGCAGATGTCGCCCGCATTTCGGCTTCGCTGTGTTCAATATCCCGTTTGGACTCCTTGTTGAGGAGGCGGTTTTCGGTTTTATTGCGTAAAAGGCGCACATCAAAATCGGCGCACAGCTCAACAACGCAGCTTTTCCCGCCGCGCTGTTCGTAGAGCGCTATCAAATTGTTGATGTAATCATATTCGCTTTGCTCGTCA
>CAZQXZ010000008.1:6837-11010 GCA_964597515.1 uncultured Eubacteriales bacterium
ATGTGAAAATTAAGCCCAAAAGGTCGCTGCTTGCCACTGTTTCAAATATCTCACGGCGAAACACCCCCGAAAGATACCGTCCCTCCCGGCTTCCGTGCACATTAAAGAATTTTCTGATAAGTTCAATGGTCATATGGTTGTGAAAAAGCTTATATCCGGTGAGCTTTTCAAGCTCCTGTCCCACGGTCATTTTACCGACGGCGTGCGGACCGAGAATTACAACAAGATTTGGCATCGTTATTCCTCCTTAAAATATAAAAACGGTTGAAAGCCTTTTTCTGAGCTTTCAACCGTTCATTTCGTAAACAGTACGCAAAAAAAGTGTCAGAAAAGTGTCAGGGAGGGGTTATTGTACCGCCATTTATATCAGAATAGATGCTCGTTGATTGATTAGGTGAGTAAAAACTTCCTTCATATCCTGAGGTACCAAAGAGTTATTGCACAGTTCAACAAATATCGAAGTCATAGACACTAAACGCTCTATCATTTTTTCAGCCGAGGTTTTTGAAATCTCACATTCTTCAGCGAAAACAAGAAAATCTTTTCGGCGGATATTTGTTTTTTTGCCGTTCATCGGCAGGGCAAATTGTTCTTTATCTTCCGGCATAATTACATTCACAGGAAGTAAATCGTATGCCGGAGAAAGGCGGTAATTCCCTGAGCCTGATTCAGTTTCAATCAGCGAAAAGTTTTTCAGATGCATATCAGAATTACCGACAAGAAATGAAAACACAAGCCGATAAAAGAGTTCAGTCTTATCAAGACCGGAAGCGAAAGAATACTGTTTGATAATTTTTCCACATCGCTCATAAGAACCCTTGTATTTATCCTGAGTCAGTCGCAAATCAAGCTGACAGAAATCTTCCATTGCCAGCATTTCTACACTTTTGTTTTTTGTGAATACACGGTCAATTCTTTTTGTAATGTATGCATATGAGTCTCCATTTTTTACAAGGGCGTGGGGTACGGTCGCAATCCCCGCTATATCTGCCATACACATTACAAGCTGCTCTGATTCCGGCAGGGCACGAAATTCCCTAACTTGAGGTTTTAAAATATATCCCATAGGATAATTCATGACAGTCAATCTCGGACGGCTTTCTTTTGAAAGATGCAGCGAAAGTTTTTTCTGAACACCGGGAATAGTATATCCTTTATTAATACTTTCCTCTGCAAGTGTTTTCAAAACTGAATCTGTTATTTCAATTTCGGGAAACACCGTTGTTGCAAAAAAGCGCTTTATACAAGTTTTATGCCAACCGGTATTTTCATTGTTGTCTTTCAGCGGTTTCCCACAACATAAACAATTCATATTTTTTCCTCCCTTACATTAACATTCCCGATAACATCCTTACAAGCAACTAAGAGTAGTGCAAACCTATCCTTAGAATCTATCTTCCAGTTGCGGCTTACTATTTCAAGAAGCCACCCTTCGGGGATTAGCCCGTCAAAAAAAGAAAACAATGTTTTTGATTTATATGTCTCTTTACGCACCGGAAGCGTCAATGAAACAGGAAATCTGTTTTCTCTTGATAAATAACCTTCATCATAAGAAAAAGAATATCCCTCATCGGTTTCGCAAAGCTCACCGGCATAGATGTTATATACATAAATATATGCTGTTCTAAAAGCGTTTGTCATTTCTGTTCCTTTCTGCCTGGAACCGTTTCCATATCAAACATCGCCAACGCGACATTTACCTTATCAAGCCGTACTGTTTCTTTTCCTTGCTCCAGCTCACGCACAAAGCGAAGTCCGAGACCTGCTCTCATTGCAAATTCCTCCTGAGTCAGCCCCGCTGCTTTTCTGCTTGTCTTGATAAATTCGGCAATTTTATTCATAATTAGTATTGACCCCCTTTATATTTATTATGCACCCTAAAGGGTATAATGTCAAGATAAAATTAATAATTCATACCTTTATGGGTATAAATCAGTTAATAATAGTAAAATTATACCCTATAAGGTGCATTTATTGTAGTCAAGGGTTACCGCACAATGTCTTAATACAACGCAAGACTACAACCTCAAACGGCGGGTATAGCTTTGATAGGATTTGTTTCTATAAATATTCTTGCTTTTTTAGGCAGCTTTTACAGCTAATAAATACGCTGTACGCTGTTGAAGTCGGGAGTTTTTCAAGCTCCTGTCCCACGGTCATTTTACCGACGGCGTGCGGGCCGAGAATTACAACAAGATTTGGAATTGGTAGTCCCCCTCCTTAAAACATAAAAACGGTTGAAAGCCTTTTTTCTGGGCTTTCAACCGTTCATTTCGTAATTGGTATAAACCGATTATGAGTATAACGGCAAAAGCCCGTCGCCGATTGCGGCCGCGAGTTGCTGCATAATATTGATTGAGCGTTTTGTGCAAATCATTGAGCTTTTGCCTCCTTTTGTTTTTCGCAAGTACGACATATGAACAAATTGCTGTCAATAAAATTTCAATTGTATATACTTTATGATAATTAGTTTTTTTGTATTAAAAATTCTTTTTCCCCGATAGAATGTATTACATATATTCTTTTATTTTGGGGAGATGGTTTTATGCGGACACTTAAAATAGGTATGACCGGAACAGATGTTATGGAAATTCAGGCAACACTTTTGAAGACCGGTTATAATCCCGGCGCTGTTGACGGTGTATTCGGACGGCAAACCGAGGGGGCTGTTATTCGGTTTCAAAGGGCTAACGGGCTTGTTCCCGACGGAATAATAGGTCCCGCTACATATGCCGCTATGCAGCCTTTTCTTTTAGGTTATGCCGTATACACAATTAAAGACGGTGATACTTTTTATAATATAGCAAGAAGGTATGATACAAATTTGACGCTGCTTTTGACGGCTAACCCTGATATAAACCCAAACAATTTACAGGTAGGGCAGCAAATAAACGTACCGTTTCGCTTTAATGTTGTGGATACGAATATAGACTATACATATGAGGTTTTACAGCGTGATATAGAGGGGTTAAGGGTAAGGTACCCGTTTTTGGAAACAGGCAGCGCGGGGAAAAGCGCGCTCGGCAGAGATTTAACATACATAAGGCTCGGAAGAGGACCTAATCAGGTATTTTACAACGGCTCGCACCATTCGCTTGAATGGATAACCTCGCCCTTGCTTATGAAGTTTATTGAGGACTTTTCAAGAGCCTATGCTACGGGCGAAACACTGAGCCGCGGCTATAATCCGCAAAATATATGGAACAGCAGCAGTATATACATTATACCAATGGTAAATCCCGACGGTATAGAGCTTGTGCTGAACGGTCTTAGCACTGATAATCCTAATTATGCGGACTTAATACTTTGGAATAACGGCAGTACGGACTTTTCTACCGTATGGCAGTCGAATAATAACGGAGTGGACTTAAATCACAATTATAATGCCGCTTGGCAGCTTTCAAAGGAGGCGGAGGCAGAGTACGGCATTACGGGTCCCGGTCCTACGAGGTATGGTGGCGAAGCACCGGAGTCAGAGCCGGAAGTAAAAGCTGTGGCAGACTTTACAAGAGCGCATAACTTCAGGCTTGTAATAGCTTACCACAGCCAGGGGGAGCTGATTTTCTGGGATTTTATGGATATGGCGCCGCCTGACGGCAGAACTATCGGCGAACAGTTTTCAAGAGCGAGCGGCTACACGCTTGCCCAAACGGCGGGTATTGCCTCATATGCGGGTTATAAGGATTGGTTCATTCAAGACTACAAGAGACCGGGCTATACGATGGAGGTAGGCAAAGGCAGAAACCCGCTTCCAATATCACAATTTGACCAGATTTACAGCGATAATTTAGAGGTTTTACTGCTTGGCTCTATAATATAGCGGTATATTTTAACACAAAATCGCCCATACAACCTTTGGTTGAGTGATAATTCTACCTTTGGTTTCATAAAAAGCACCGATTTCAACCTTTATTCGCTTCACTTTTCCTTCTTTCCGGACTATACTGAGGGCAGCATAACGGAAAGGATTTGATTTTATGAAAAACTCAATCGGTAAGATCATTGCCGAATTAAGAAAAGAAAACGGCATGACCCAAGAGGAGCTGGCGGATAAGCTCGGCGTTTCCCCGCAGGCGGTTTCGAAATGGGAAAACAATATTTCCTGCCCCGATATCCTGCTGCTTCCCGTTATCGCGGAGCTTTTTAAGGTATCCGTCGATTATCTTCTGTCGG
>CAZQXZ010000008.1:11020-32419 GCA_964597515.1 uncultured Eubacteriales bacterium
GCCGCAGGAAACCGTGTTTATCGAACCGGAACAGGTCAAAAATCTTGACGACTTTTTTATGCGCGTCATTATTGAAAATAAAAACGATACTGTAAAAATCACTATTCCGATGAAGCTTGTGAAGCTTGCCGTCGAGGTGGGCATGGGAATTCCTCAGTTTTCGGGAAATAACGCGCTGGAAAGCATTGACCTTGAAAAAATATTACTTATGTTTGAAAGCGGCGTTATGGGAAAACTGCTTGAGGTTGAGACAGGTAACGATACGATTTCAATAATCGTAGAAAAGCGGTAAGGCTTTATGAAAATCGCAATTAAACTTGATAACGGCTCACTTAATCTTCGTTTCCCGATGCGGCTTTTATTAAATAACTGCACAGTTTGGTTTATATCAAGGCGGTTTAGAGGATATGTGCGTTTCGGGACTTTACACCGGCTTAAAAAAACCATTTATAAAATGAGAAAAGAGTACCCCGACTGGCGGCTTGTCGAGGTAATCGGAAAAGACGGTAAAGAAAAAGTATCTATATGGCTATAAGCATCAAAGAGCCGCCTGAGCCCGTTTCATTTATACGGCATAATCACGCCGCCGCCTATTACAATATCGCCGTCATAAAATACGGCAGTTTGACCGGGCGCTATTGCCCTTTGCGCCTGTAAAAACTCTACTGTTGCCGTGCCGTCGTCTTCAACGGATATTAAAGCCGGCTGTTCCTTTTGGCGGTAACGCACTCTTACTTTTGCCTCAAATGTTTTAGGCAAAGTATCAAAGGCTATAAAGTTTAGGTTTTTTACTCTAAAATCCTTTTTATATAAATCTTCATTTTTTCCGAGTATAACCGTATTTTCATCCGCATTTTTTTCGCATACATATAAAGGCTCCGGCAAGGCAAGACCTAAACCCTTGCGCTGCCCTATCGTGTACCTTATAAGTCCCTTGTGAGTTCCTAAAACGCCGCCTTTTTCATCCGTAAAGCTTCCGCGCGGATATGATTTTCCTGTCATTGCTTCAATAACCTTAGCATAGTCGCCGTTCGGCACAAAGCAGATATCCTGACTTTCTTTCCTTTTAGCGTTAGAAAAACCCTCTTTTTGTGCTATTTCCCGAACCTTCTCTTTATTAAGTTCACCTAACGGCAGCATAATATGCTTTAACTGCTCCTGCGTTAAAAAATACAAAAAATAACTTTGGTCCTTTTCAAGGTCGGCGGCTTTAAGAAGATAATATCTGCCGTCCTCTTTTTTTATCCGCGCATAATGACCTGTGACTAAATAATCACATTTTAGGCTTTTTGTATATTCCAAAAGCTTGCCGAACTTTATAAAACGATTGCACTCTATGCACGGATTTGGCGTTTCGCCCCGCTCATAAAAATCAATAAATCGTCCGATGACCTCTTTATAAAAGTCATCGGCATAATTTATAATATTAAACTCCATACCGAGCAAAAGAGCTGCGGCGCGTGCGTCGCTATATATATCTGACGGATTTTCGCAGCTGTCTAAAAGATGCATCGCAGCGCCGATACAGTCAAAACCCGCCCGCTTCATAAGGTATGCGGCAACAGTAGAGTCTACACCGCCACTTAGCGCAATTACAGCCCTATTCACTGCCGAGCCTCAGCATTTCGTCTATACAGCGGCGCGCTTTTTTAATCGTTTCATCAGACAGTATTATTTCCTCGCCGCCTTTTAATTTTACGGCGGACAGCACGTCAGGAAGCGTTGTTACGAGCATATCATGGCAGTAGCAGTCCATTGAAAGAGGGTAAAACTCCTTATCGGGGCAGCTAAACTGTAAATGCTGCACAATGCTGTTATCAGTGCCGATTATGAATTTTGTCGCCGCGCTTTCCTTTGCATAATCCGTAATTTGCGTAGTACTGCCCACAAAGTCCGCTTCTTTTACGACTTCAGGACGGCACTCCGGGTGTACAAGAAGTACGGCATTTGGGTATGCCTCTCTCTTTTCTTTAACATCCTTTACAGTCATTCGCGAGTGTGTTGGGCAGCCGCCGTTTACAAGCTTAATATTCTTTTCGGGCACTTGCTTTTTTATATAGTCGCCAAGATTACAGTCCGGTATAAACACGATATCCTTTTGCGGCATCCTTTTTATTATTTTAACGGCTGACGAGGATGTAACGCATACGTCACACGCCGTTTTAAGCGCTGCCGTTGTGTTGACATAAGCCGCGACGGCATAGCCCTTATATTTTTCTTTAATTTGATTTAGAGCGTTTAAATCTATTTGCTCCGCCATAGGGCAGCCCGCGGAAGGATTGCATAAAATAACTTTCTTTTCAGGCGATAAAATCTTCGCCGTTTCCGCCATAAAACGAACGCCGCACATCAGAACGGTTTTTTCAGGAGCCTTTGCGGCGGCTTCGCTGAGCGCAAAGGAATCGCCCGTATAATCGGCAACCTCAAGTATGTCCTGCGATTGGTAAACGTGCGCAAGAATACAAATATCATTCTCCTTTTTCAGACGGAGAATTTCATTTTGCATTTCACGTGTTGTCATTCAAACCGTCCTCCCTGCAAGTTGCGCAATGCTCACATGTCGCACAGTCAGGCTCATTCAGATTGTGGGCGGGAGTTTTGCCGCTCTTTCTGTAATAGTCCGCTATCGCCGCCCTTATCGCTTCCTCCGCAAGAACCGAACAGTGAATTTTCTGCGGCGGCAAGCCGCCAAGCGCATCTACCACGGCTTTATTGGTAAGCTCAAGCGTTTCAGCTATACTCTTCCCCTTGACTAACTCCGTAGCCATAGAGCTTGATGCTATAGCGGATGCACAGCCGAATGTTTCAAACTTAATATCCTCTATAATATCATCTTTAATTTTAAGATATATTTTCATTATATCTCCGCATTTCGCGTTGCCTGTTTCGCCGACGCCGTTTGCGTCCTCAATAACTCCGACATTGCGCGGATTTAGAAAATGCTCCATCACCTTTTCACTGTATAACATAATTTTTTCTCCCTTCCGAAAGGTCGCGCCACACAGGCGACATCCTTCTTAATAAATCTACAACCTCTGCTACGTTTTTTATAATATAGTCCGCTTCCTCTTCGGTATTTTCCTCTGAAAGAGAAATTCTGAGCGAGCCGTGCGCTATTTCATGAGGTCTGCCGATAGCAAGCAAAACGTGGCTTGGGTCTAACGAGCCGGAGGTACACGCCGAGCCGGAGGACGCCGCGATACCGCGCTCGTCAAGAAGCAAAAGCAAAGCCTCTCCCTCTATTCCTTCAAAGCAAATACTGACATTCCCGGGTAAACGGCTTTTAGCGTCGCCGTTTAATACTGAATGGGGTATCGTTAAAAGTCCGTCTATGATTTTATCACGAACAGCCGATATTTTCCCGTTATTTTTCTCCATATTCGTTATAGCTTCAGAAAAAGCCTGCGTCATACCTACTATGCCCGACAGATTTTCGGTTCCCGCGCGTTTGCCGCGCTCTTGCGCCCCGCCCTCAATAATATTTGTAAGAACTATGCCTTTTCTTACATAGAGCGCGCCGACTCCCTTGGGACCGTGAAATTTATGCGCCGACAGCGACAGCATATCTATATTTTCACGATTAACGTCAATGTCTAAATGAGCGGCGGCTTGTACGGCGTCCGTATGAAATAATATGCCTTTTTCTCTGCAAACCTTTCCTATTTCCGCAATCGGCTGAATTGTACCGATTTCATTATTGGCATACATAACGGTAACAAGGCAGGTGTCCTCCCTTATAGCCTTCTGCACTTCCCCTGCGGTTATCAGACCGTTTTCATGAACGTCGAGCAAGGTTATTTCAAAGCCTTGTTTTTTAAGCCTGTCAAGCGTATGCAGCACGGCGTGATGCTCAAAGGCGGTTGAAATTATATGCATTTTATTGTTTTTAAGACCGAGCGCGGCGGCGGACATAATCGCCTGATTGTCCGCTTCACTCCCGCCGGACGTAAAATACAGCTCGCGCGGCGCGCACCCGAGGAGCGCCGACATTTCCGCCCGCGCTTTATACAGCGCCTCTGCCGCCGCCTGACCCGCCGTATGCAGGCTTGACGGATTGCCGTAATAAGTATCCATATAAGGCAGCATCGCGTCAATAGCAGCCCTGCTCATTTTCGTGGTAGCGGCGTTATCAACATATATATTTACGCTTGCCATATTCCTCTCTCCTTTGCTTCTTCGGTTGCGGGAAAAGCATAACACATAATTCCTACAATGTCAATAGGATATAGAATATTTTCTGAATTTTATACTTTCCCTTCAAGCACATCAAAAAGCGATATGTTATCTAAATACCCCTTGACAATTTCCTCAAGCTTAATCCATATAGGAAGCGTTAAGCAGGAGCAGGCAAACTCACATTCTGTTTCCCCCGACTCCAAGCAGGATACAGGCGACATTGTGCCTTCCGTCAGCGCAATTATAGCGCCTACCGTATAATCTTTTGGGTTTTTTATTAAACGGTATCCGCCGTCCTTGCCGCGCTTGCTTTCAAGCATTCCGGCGCGTACAAGCATAGATACAATAGCCTCTAAATACTTCATTGAGATGCCCTGCCGCTTTGAGATTGTGCCAAGCGATATAAAACCGCCGTCGGCGTTTTGTGATAAATCAAGCATCACACGAAGCGCGTAAAGTCCTTTTGTTGATATTAACATTTTTTCCACTCCGTTTTATTATGTCGGCAATTATTCACCGAATAAATCAGTTGAAAGATACCTTTCTCCCGTATCGGGAAGTAAAGCGACTATCGTTTTGCCCTCGTTTTCCGCGCGTTTTGCAAGCTCCGAAGCGGCGCTTAAAGCCGCGCCTGATGAAATTCCTACGAGTATGCCGTCACTTTTTGCCACACCCTGTGCAGCCTTATATGCATCCTCATTTTTAACCCTAATAACCTCATCATAAATATCTCTGTTAAGTATTTTCGGTATAAAGTTTGCGCCTATTCCCTGAATTTTGTGAGGACCCGCAACGCCGCCGGATAGGACGGGTGAAGCCGAAGGCTCGACGGCTACTATTTTAACGGACGGTTTTTTCTGTTTCAAATATTCGCCGACGCCCGTTATTGTGCCTCCGGTCCCTATTCCCGCCACAAAAATATCCACCCCGCCGGCGGTGTCCTCCCATATTTCGGGACCCGTTGTCTCAAAATGCGCTTTTACATTGGCAGGATTTTCAAATTGAGAGGGTATAAAGCTGTTCTCGATAGTTTTTGACAGCTCAAAAGCCATTTCAACAGCGCCTGATACGCCTTTTTTACCGTCAGACAGCACAACACGGGCGCCATATGCCGACATTAGTTTTCGCCGCTCCTTTGACATCGTGTCAGGCATTACAATAACAGCCTTGTATCCGCGCGCCGCGGCTATCGCCGCGAGTCCTATGCCCGTATTGCCGCTCGTCGGCTCTATAATCACCGAGCCTTTGTTTAATATTCCTTTACCCTCCGCGTCGTCAAGCATAGACTTCGCCACCCTGTCCTTGACGCTTCCGGCGGGGTTAAAATACTCAAGCTTCGCTAAAAGCCTCGCTTTCAGGCTATGCCTGCTTGCATAGCCTGAAAGCTCTAAAATCGGCGTTTTCCCGATAAGCCGGTCGATTGAAGTATAGATATTTGGCATGGTATCATCTCCGATGTAGTTTGTGCATTAAACTGCACAAACTATTGATTTTTATAATGTTTTATGCTATGCTGTCCGTGAAAGGAGAGTGATTTTGTGAACCAGCTAATAAAACGGCCGCAATATTTGGAACAACTCATCAGTTTTCGGGACAAGGATTTAATTAAAGTGGTAACAGGTATTCGCAGATGCGGAAAATCAACGCTGTTTGATCTTTATGAGGATTATTTGATTTCACAGGGTGTGCAAAACGAGCGGATCATCCGACTCAACCTGGAGCTGCCCGAATACCATGAGCTGCAAACCTATATGCAGCTTTATGAGTATATAAAATCGCGGCTCTCCGAAGACGGTATGAATTACATCTTTATTGACGAGGTTCAGACCGTGCCGGAATTTCAAAAAGCGGTGGACGGGTTATATATCCGCAAAAACTGCGATGTCTATATTACCGGCTCCAACGCCCACATTCTGTCGGGGGAACTGGCGACGCTGCTCTCCGGCCGTTATGTGGAAATCAAAATGCTGCCCTTATCGTTCAGGGAATATATCGACGCGCTCGGCGATAAAACCGATTTGATCATCAAATATCGAAATTATCTTGAAAACAGCTCTTTCCCCTACGCCTTGGAGCTTTCCAAAAAGAAAGACATCCGCGCGTATCTCGGCGGTATTTTTGACTCTGTCATCCTGAAAGATATTGTGACAAGAAAAAAAATTTCGGATGTGTCGGGGCTTCAAAGCGTAACCCGTTTCATTTTTGACAATATCGGGAATATCACTTCCTCCACGCGCATTGCCAACGCTATGATATCGGGCGGCAGGAAAATCTCCGTCCATACGGTTGAAAACTATCTTGAAGCGCTGACAGAGAGCTTTATTCTCTATAAAGCCGGTCGGTATGACGTCAAAGGCAAGCAGCAGCTTACAACAGGAGCTAAGTATTATATTTCGGACATCGGTTTGCGTTACTATCTTTTGGGAAATAAAAGGGCGGACATGGGACACATTCTTGAAAATGTTGTTTTTTTAGAATTGTTCCGCCGCGGCTATGAAATCCATGTAGGTAAGGTAGGCAGCGCGGAAGTGGATTTTATCGCTATCGGGGAAAATGGCGAGGAATACTATCAGGTGGCGTATACGGCAGAAGGCGAGAATTTGCCGGAGCGTGAGCTTGCGCCTTTGAACTCTATTCGCGACCACAACCCGAAATATTTGTTGACGATGGACTTCACGCCAAATACATCCCATAACGGCATCAGGCAAATAAACGCGCTTGACTGGCTGCTTGGCGGGTAGGGTGATGAGTTGTTTGTCCGTTCGCGCAAATGGGCAGGTACATCCCCGCGGTTTAAAAGCATATATTTTTCATATAGATACAAATTGCCCGTTTTGCTCACGCATTTTATCAGATAATTTTCATAATCAATACCTCTCAAGCGGTACGGATGGGGTTTTTATAAGCTTCATCCGTTTTTTTACCGAGAGCACGGGGATGGCGGCAAGCCCCGCCGCGGTGAGCGCCGGTGAGGATGCCGCGAGTATGAGCCAAATAACCGCCAAAAGGTATGTACCCGCCCGGCTCCTGTAAAGCGGGAGCTTTTGGTTCGGCCGCGGCTCATTGCGGAAATCAAAATCATTGCTGCCGTCGGGAACATAGTTGTTGAAGAGCATCGGCTCGAATATCTCCTTGCAGGTGTAGCCTAAGAGGATTTTTTTACGGACGTCGTAAAACGGCTGCGTGTCAATAATACTGTCGGCCGCCGCGCAAAAGCCCATTATAAGCTTAAACTGCGGGGTATCCGGCGTGTACCGCCCGTCGCCCGACTGCATATTGAGGACAAGCTCCATGATTATATCGAAAATCTTCGTTTCGCGTATACTCTCATATTCGGCGCGGGAAAGACCCGCGGCCTTGCGGCATATCGGATAGATATGTTTAACCCTAAGCGAATGGATAAGGCTGCTGAAAGCGCCGAGCGCGTCTATTTTTTCACGCTGCTCGCGTATGAAGTCCTCCCGCAGAAAATCCCTGACAGTTTTTCCGTTAAAGTCATATTCCGGAATTGACTTTATCTCGACGCACTCAGTTTTTATATGGCCGCCTTGACCGTCAAGCTCAATTTTTCTGTACTGCGGCGGAAAGCTGCGCGGCGACGGCGTTGTTATGTCGCACAAAAGATTGCCATTTTTCGAGCGCATAAAGCCGACGTCGCAAAAATGCGAGTGACCGGACAGCACAAGGTCAATCCCGCAGTCGGCAAGGGCATGCCCGACGTCAGGCAGGCGCATATTCCGATGTGTGGCGCCTAACTTATATGCGGGTACGGGCGGCAAAAGCGGATGGTGCGTACAGGCGAAGACGAATTTCCCCTCGTCCTTTCCCCGCTTTACAAGCTCGCGTATCCACTTAAAGCACGACGGCGGATAGGTGACGCTGACGTTGTTTGTAGCCTCGACGTTCCTGAAATTGTCGTTGAGCATAATAACCCATGTCCTGTCGTCCATTTCACAGCAGTACGAATAGCTTTCCTCGTTTTCGCTGAAAGCGTCCTTCCTTCCGAAATCGTAATACATCTCCCAAAGCTGCCGCGGGCTGCACGCCTCAAAAAAGCGCGGGGTTATTTCATCGTCTGTATAATTGTCCCCGTCGGCGGCGATACGGCGGTAATCCTCCGTCTTTAACCCGTCGGGGTCAAAGGCGGGGTTTGTCCACGGCGACTGTAAAAACCTCGGCTCGCGCTCTCTTGTCCCCTTGACGTAACCGCGCATAAACTGCGTATCGTGGGTAGCCGTCGTCACCCACACCCTCTTGCCCTTCTTTTGCAGCCCCCGCAGAACTTCAATAAATTCCTCGTGACTCTTACGGTCTCCGGAATTGGTAAGGTCGCCCGTGATAAGGACCGTATCGGTTTGCGGGTCCTCAGAAACCTGCCTTATAGCCTCAAGCGTCATCGCGCGGCTCAAATTAAGATGCAGGCGGTCCCCTTTCGCTATCATAGCCTTCCCTTCGCCCTCAACGGTGAGCGGGGATATGTAATGGGTATCCGACAGCACTGTAAACTTCATAATAATCCGCCCTTTACAGAGATAAAACATTTGCATACTTAAAAAAGTATAGCACGCTTTGCGGCTTAAAGCAATAAAAAGCGTATACGAAAATTTTATGTTTACGGATTAAAAACACGTTCCAATAATAGCCTGAAAACAGACCAAAAAAGTTCGTCATATTGAAAAGAAATCTTAAAACATAATGATTTGGATTGAAAAAGTCTCCGCATAGTGTTAAAATAATTCAAAAGGCTAAGGAGCGATTATATGACAAAGGTTTTTCTGCTCGGGGACTCAATCCGCGGGAATTATCAGGACAAGGTAAAAGAGCTGCTCGCGCAGAACGGCTGCGAGGTTTTTTATCCCGATGAAAACTGCCGTTTTTCGCGCTATACGTTAAATTCTTTAAAGTTCTGGCTCCCTATTTGCCCAAACCCCGATATTATTCACTGGAACAACGGACTTTGGGATACTATGATTTCTTATCCCGAGGACGGTCCTTTTACTGAAATTGACGAGTATGTAAGGGATATGAAGAGGATTTTAAGGGAGCTTAGAAAGACCGGCGCGAAGGTGATATTCGCGACGACGACCGCCGTGGGCGACGGCAGCCCGCCGTGGAGCAACGAAACGATTGAAGAATATAACAAAGCGTTTATTGAAGCCGCCGGCAAAGACCTTGACGCGATAAACGATTTATATGCTTTAACAAGACCTAATAACACAACATACATAAGCCCTGAGGATAAGGTTCACCTTACTCCGGAGGGTATTGACGTTTTAGGCTCCGCCGTCTTTGAAAGCATTAGAAAATTCATATAATTATTGCAGTTTTATATCTGCGCGGTATACATGTAAATATCATTATTTGAGGACAGAATATGAACGACAATTCAAAAAAGGGTTTTTTCTACCGAATGTTCTGCGGAGCGTTTCTCGGAATAAGCGTTATTGCCCCCGGTGTAAGCGGCAGTATTATGGCAGTTATGATGGGCATTTACGACGAGCTTATAAACATAATATCAAACCCATTTAAAAACCTGAAAAAAAATATTATATACGGTTTTCCTATGGGGATAGGCGCGGGGCTTAGCGTTCTTATATTTATAAATCTGTTGGAGTTTATGTTTTCAAGCTACCCCACTCCCTCTTATTTGCTGTTTATAAGCCTTATCGCCGGCAGTATGCCCGCCGTGCTGAAAGAAGCGGCGGAAAACGGCTTTAAGAAAAGGTATTTAATAGGCACGGCCTTAGCGCTTTCTTTCGCTCTTGGTATAGGGCTTTTAGGTAAAAGCGACTATTCGCTCGGCTTTGGCACACTCTCGTCGGCAAACAGCCAGACAGCATATTTTGCGCTTTGCGGCGCTATTTCCGGTATGACGAGTATGATTCCGGGTATGAGCATTTCTATGATGCTGATGATGCTCGGCGTTTATGAGCCGCTTCTTTTTGCCGTGTCAGAGCTTACAAAGCTTACTAATATACCACAAAACCTTTTTATAGTTATACCTACCGGTATTTGTTTCGTTATTGGAATGGTCATTCTTTCAAATGTCACTAAAATAGTGTTCAGAAAATTCAGGGGTCTTGCGTATTTTATGGTCTTAGGCTTTATGTCAGGCTCTCTAATAAGCGTGTTCCCGGGGCTGCCTGTCGGTGCGGCTGAATGGATTTTAAGCATATTCGCCGTTCTTGTCGGCGTTATGATATCACTTTTATTCAAAAAGCTCGGGCAAAAATTTAATATCAGCGAGTAGTGTAATTTTTCTATGGAGGTTTTCACATTGAAAAAACGAACGGCCGCAATATCCGCCTTGGCAGCTTCCGCCGGCGCATATTTAATACACGATATTTATAAAAACCTTTCCATAAAATACCCCCCTGAAAAGCCCGATTCTGATGAAGGCAACGGGCTTATTCATGAATTGCTGCTCTACTTGGATAATCCCGATTTAGCAAAAAAAGACGGGGTTATAATAAACAATAAATTCATAATTGAGGCCGCAATCCCCGCAAAGAAATATATAGACGGCAGGTATGACTGCGCTGATTTTCGTATGCAGACGGCAATGCGCCTTTTATATTTACACGGTGAAACGCTAAAAGACATTTCCCTTGACGGGTATAACCTACTGTGCGAGGCTTTTTTAGGCGCGAAGTATTGGATGACAGAGCCGGGGGAGGACTCCGCGTGCTATTGGTCGGAAAATCATCAGCTTTTATTTGCGGTTTCGGAATACCTCGCGGGGCAGCTGTGGGCTGAAAAGAAGTTTTTTAACGACAACGCCACGGGCACAGAGCATATGGACCGCGCGAGAAAGCGAATAAGCTATTGGATGAAACACGTTTTCAAGCACGGCTATACGGAGCTTAACTCCTCAAACTACTATCTTTTTGACCTTTGCCCAGCCGCGAATTTTATTCAGTTTGCGTCAGAGGAGGACGCCGCTATGGTAACGCAGATGAAAATGTGCGTTGATCTGCTTATACACGATATTGTTACGAATATGCATAATTATACATTTACAGCCCCTACAATGCGCGCATATACGGATAATATGGTAGGCGGCAGCGGCGACAAGGTAAAGCCGCTTATAGATTATATTTTTTCACAGAATGAAAATCATAAGACCTCGTCGCACCATATGCTCATAAACTTTGTGTCTATGATGAACGCGAAGGATAAAGACAAAAAACCGCTTTCGCTTTATGAAATACCCAAGGTTTTCTTAAATATCGGCAAAGACACAGAAACAAGAGTTATCAAGTCCTCTACGGGACTTGATGTTTCAGAGCTTAAAGAAAAAGGGCTTGTCGGACATTCCGACAGCCAGATTATGGCTCAATTCGGCATGGAAAGCTTTACTAATCCCGAGGTTATATATAATACCGTGACATATCTTGAAGCAAACGGTATGTTCGCAAACAGCTTTTTGAATTACTTCAAGGTCTTAAACATCAAACCGTTAAAGCAAAAGAAAGTGCTTGAGCTGATAAGCGAAAAGTTAAACCCGATGCCTAACGGAATAGCGCAGCAAAGGGCAAATCTGTATTCGTATAAAACCTCCGATTATCAGCTTGCCTCTTTTCAAAAATATCACCCCGGCTCTTTCGGCGCGCAGCAAATGCTGTCCGCCTTAAACCTCGGCGGCGGCTGCGTTGTATTTACGGCGCATCCCGCGCGCCACGAGGAGAAAAAAACCGTCAAGGCAGTTCCCGGATATTGGGCGGGCTTTGGCAGGGCGCCGCATATCGCACAGCTTGAAAATGTACAGCTACAAATTTTCAGGCTCCCGAAAATAAGCGGTTTTTTAGAGCTTTACAAGGTGCCGCAGTTTACGCACACCTATTTGCCGGAGGCGTTTTTTGACAGCGTGAGGGTGACAGGCAGGCACGCCTTCGCCAAGAGGGGCGGCGCATATCTTGCCTTGACGGGAGCTGCTGATTTTGAATACAGGCGTTTTAGCGATATATCCGCCAACGCCTTCAAAAACGCCCTTGCTGATTATAAGGACAAAAGGTTTGACCTTATACAGAAGGGCAGAAATCAATTTATTGTTTATGAGCTTTCCTCTGAAAAAAGCGAAAGCTTTGAGGCGTTTATAAGCAGAATAAAGGCAAACCGTTCAAAGTTCGACGGTAAAAAGCTTGAATACAAAAGTCTTGATAAAACATATGAGCTGGCTTACGGCGAGGACTTTAAGGTAAACGGTCTTACGGTTTCAACTGATTATAAAAGGTTTGACAGTCCCTACTCGCAAACAAAAAGGGAGCCGTCAGAAATTAAGTTTTCTTTCGGCGGCAACGATTTATACCTTGACTTTGAAAACGCGGTAAGAGAGCTTGGCTGACAGGCTTTACGGCACAGTCAATTAAAAAGGTGATTTATTATATCTAAAAGAACGAAACTAAAAGACAGAACACTTCCGAATTATTTAAGAAGCGAAGAAATAGTTAATATGATAACGCATATCGTAGGCGGCGCATTTGGTTTAGCGGCGCTTACGCTGTGCGTTATTTTCTCTCTGCTTCATAAAAATATGTGGGGGCTTGCAGGCGGCATTATATACGGCGCGTCCATGATACTCGTATACACAATTTCAAGCGTGTACCACGGAATTACGCCCGTTACGGCGAAAAAAGTCATGCAGATTATAGACCATTGCACAATTTATCTTCTTATAGCCGGCACATATACGCCCGTGCTTCTTACAGGGATAAGAGAGTACAGCAAGATTTTATGTATTGTTATGCTTATTCTCGTCTGGGGCGGCAGCGCAGTCGGCATTGTGTTTAAGGCAATTGACCTGAAACGGTACAGGGTTTTAACAATGGCAAGCTATTTTATAATAGGCTGGAGTATGCTTTTCCTCATAAAGCCTATTTTAGCTGTGTTTCCTGTAAACTTTATGGTTTTTATAGGCTCGGGCGGAATAGTCTACACACTTGGTATGATTTTCTTTACTATAGGTATGAAAAGACCATACTTCCACTCGATTTTCCACCTATTTATCCTTGCCGGCAGTGTTATTCAATTCTTCGGAATTCTATTTTACTGTATGTAACCAAAAAACAAATCGAACTCCTGCGGTGAAAGATACTCTCTTTCGCCGTTTTCATTTATATGGGAAAAGTCATCCTTTGAAAGCTCAAAAACAACTGTTTTACTCTCGCCTTGTTTTAGAAAAATTTTCTTAAAGCGGCAAAGCGAGCGGAGCGGTTGGTTTTGCGCGTTCTTTTCGGATTTCATAAGCATTACGGTTTCATACGCATCATATTTACCTATGTTTTCAACAGTAACCGCCGCCGTAAATACATTGTCATTTACAAACCGTTCATTTGAATACTTAAACTTAGTATAAGATAATCCATATCCAAACGGATAAAGCGGCTCTCCCGTAAAATAGCGGTACGTCCTGTTTTTCATACCGTAATCCGGGAAAGGCATAAGGTCATTATCAGAGGCATATGCCGTAACGGGTAATTTACCGCTCGGCGAATACCGACCGAAAATAGCGTCTACAATCGCTTTCCCGCCAAGCTCGCCCGGGTACCAGCATTGGAAAACGGCGTTAGCCATTTCACCTACGGGCGCAAGGTTAAACAGACCCCCGCTGAATACGGCGGCGATAACGCGTTTTGATACCTTACTCGCCCTTTCAAGCAGGCGAAGCTGGCAGGGCGGAAGCTCTATAGTTTCTCTGTCTCCTGCACAGTATGGATTGTTTGCATCTCCCTGCTCGCCCTCATAAGAAGCGTCAAGCCCAAGGCAAACAACAACGGCGTCGCACTCCTCGGCAATAGAAACGGCGTTATATGAAAGCTCATCATGGTCAATACCAAAAAAGTTACAACCCGTTGCAAAGCGCACATTCTCCTTAGAGAGAAGCTCGCAAAACCCGTTATACACAGTAGAATACTGTGTCGGCAATCCGTTATAATTACCGAGTAAAACCTCTTTACTGTCGCCGTTAGGTCCTATTACTGCAACCGTTTTAATCTCGTCACGGGAAATAGGTAATAGTCCGTCATTTTTAAGAAGCACAAGGCTTTGCCTCGTCGCTTCTTCACAAAGCTTTTTGTGTTTTTCACTTGCTACAACGGAATAATCAATCGTGTCATAGCTCGTCTTTTCATCAAACATTCCAAGCTTAAAGCGCGCCCTGAGCGTCCGCCTTAGCGCTCTGTCAAGGTCAGCTTCTGTAATTAAATCCTCCTCATATGCATCTATTAGCATATTAAAAACGGAGCCGCAGCACAAATCGCAGCCGCTTTTAAGAGCCATTGCCGCGGCGTTTGTAAAATCCTCTGCATAGTGATGATAAAAGGAGATATCCTCCATAGCGCCGCAGTCAGAAACAAAATGCCCCTCAAAGCCCCAGCGCTTACGCAAAACAGTATCGAGCAAATACTCATTACAGCAGCACGGCACGCCGTTTAAGGCATTGTACGCACCCATTACCGCCTCAACGCCGCCCTCTTTTACACAGGCCTCAAAAGCGGGAAGATACGTTTCCTCTAAATCCTTATCAGACACAACAGAGTTAAAGCCGTGCCTTATGCCCTCCGGTCCTGAGTGCGCTACAAGATGCTTTATACACGCCGCCGCCTTCATATGCACGCCGTCGCCCTCTTGAAGCCCTTTAATATAAGCTATGCCGAGGCGCGCGGTAAGATACGGGTCCTCTCCATACGTCTCTTGCCCTCTGCCCCAGCGCGGGTCACGGAATATGTTGATATTAGGACTCCAAAATGTCAACCCAAAGTACCTGTCGGTCTTGCCCTCGCTTTTTGCCTTGTTATACTTCGCTCTCGCTTCGTCGGCTATGGCGCGGGCAATCTCTAAAAGCAGCTCCTCATTCCACATGGCTGCAAGCCCTATTGCCTGCGGAAACACCGTCGCCGTTCCCGCTCTCGCAACGCCGTGAAGCGCCTCATTCCACCAGTTATAACTGTCCACGCCGAGCCTTGAAATCGCCGCGGCGCTGTCTGTCAGCTGCGACACCTTTTCCTCCACGCTCATCTGTGAAATCAGCGCGTCTATACGCTCTTTTAGAGAAAGCGTTTCATCCTTATAGCTTTTCATATGGCACCTCACAACCTTATTGCAGTGTCGTTATCGGAGAATTCCCCCGCCTTGCCGACACTTCTTAAAAGCATATCGGTTAAGTCCGTTATATTGTCATTTTTTATAACCTTTTTCTGAACAAGCTTTATTATCGGCTTATATCTTTTAAGCGCTTTTATTATAAGCTCGCCCTTTGGGTTCCCCTCTTTATACGGCATATCCCCCGCAAAAATACTTACGCCGATTTCCGCTATAACATCTAAAAGCTTCTCATCCCTAAGCTCCTTTGGCACCTTAATAAATAAGAGCCGCCCCGCCTTTTTGAGCGTCATCTTATTAACAATTTTCCCAGCCTTAGCTTTTATGCCCTTTCCCGAAAGCGCACGGTTTATTTCATATTGTATCATTGAAAAAAACCTTTTATCTAAATATTCTCTTGGTGAAAGCCCGCCTAAATCCCAATCAAAAAGGGGAATATCCTTAGACTCAATCTTAACCTCTTTATCCGCGGTTATTTCAACCTTTCGGTATTTTCCCGGGCTTCCAACGAGCGCGCTTGTGCAGACGTCGTAAAACCTTTTGCCGTTTTTGCTTATGTATTCATTGACGCTTTGAATGTGCATATGCCCCGTAAAGACAAGGTTTACGCCGATATCCGCGAGCGTTTCCGCCGCTTCGCGCCAATTTTTAAGCTTCGCGTCTCCCACAAGGTCAAAAACAGGCACGGGCGGAATAATCGGATAATGATTTATAGCGAACATAAGGCAGTTGTCCTCTTTTGCCTTTTTTGCCTGCTCTTTTATCCAGTCCATAAGCCTGTCGTCAATACTTCCTTTTTCCTTTTCGCTTTGCCCGTCACAGTTTATCGCAAGCAGGCGAACGCCGTCGGAAAGCTGTGCAACATATGAAAGACTTTGTTCATCGAATGCAATAGCGTCCGAATAACCAAAGTCACGGTACAAATCATAAAGCTCATCTCGGCTCGTACCCGGAACGGGTACAAAGCCGTCATTTTTATACCCTCTCGGGCTGTCGTTAAAATCGTGCCGCGCCGTTATAACATAAATCCTTTTGCCGGCGTCACGCAGCTTATAAAGCTCTCTAATAAAGCCCTTATGGCTTTCCTTCTCGCCGTTTTTCGTAAGGTCGCCTGCCATCAAAACTATATCAACATCGCTGTCAGCGGCAATTTCCCGAAATGCGGCTTTAACAATTTCGGCATTTTCGGCAAGGCACATCTGCTCGCCTCTCATATATTCATCATACCCCTTGCCCGAGGCGCCGAGCGACGGCTCAAAGTAATGGGTATCGGTCACAAGATAAAAATTCAAAGATTTCAAAATATCCCCTCCGCCTTAATTTTCCTTTCAATTATAGATTTTTCGGCGAGATAAGTCAATATAAGGTATCATAATTACAGCCTACGCAGTTTTATATATGCTTTAACACCCTTTCGTGTAGAAGTGATGTTTATTGACAGAATATGTAAACAGAGTTATTATATAAACAACAATTAGTCTTAATATGCTTTAGATGTGCTACATGAGAACTGCGTTTTTTCATATGCAGTATAATGTACCCTATTTGGTGCATTGACTATGGTATTTTAAATGAAACTAAAAAACTATAAACATTTTACCATATTTTTTCACAAAAAAGTCTTATTGGATTATAATTATTTTGTTAATTCATACAAAAATTTAGGAAAAGCGAGCTTTTAGCTTAAAAAAAGACGAACTTCATTGTAAAAAACGATTATATGGGTGCCTGGAAATAATATCAAGAGTGAAAGCATGAACAAAAAACAGTTTCGAAACATAACAAACACAAAAAACGTAGGCATATTTTTTGTCGCAGACGGTGAGCTTCTACTCCATACCTGTCCGCTTGAATATGGCGAACGATACGGCAACTTTGTTAATTTTAAGGATAGCCATATGAGCGTATGGGACAAAAGCTACCGTCAAAAATACAAGGTTGACTTTGACTATTATCCGCGCGGCAGAATAGTCTACCGCAAAACTGATGACACTTTTTTGATTTACAAAGACAAGTGTATAGGCGACCTATTCGACAAAACGCTGATAGCCGCCTGTAAAGGGAGGTGTATTTTCGAACAAGACGAGCATTATTCTTGCCATAAATGTTTGGAGGTGTATTGTAATTTATATGAGGAATAAGTGAGAATTTCAGTAGCGAAGTCAAGTCAGAGAATTAGAAAAGAAGCAAAAAATAATACAACAAAGGAGAAATAATAATGGCACTATGGAGATTACAAACCAAAACAAGCCAAGCTAGAATTGCAGAGTATTGTAAAAATAATAATATTGTCGCTTTCGGGTGGAGTCTGTGGGATGTACCAAAGAATGAAAGACGTTCTATTAAAACATTTGAGCAGTATTTATCTTATGCTGAAAAAGTTTATAATAAAAAGGGACTCGGAAGTGTGAAACGACTTCATAATAAAGTTCGTGAAGGTGATTTAATCTGGATGAAAAGCAACGGACAATATTATATCGGACGAGTAGGTAAAGACTCAAAATGGATATTTAATACATCTGATGAAGCTTCTGGTTTAGATGCAAGTAACCAACTAACAAATATCAAATGGTATAGTGATAAAGAATCAGATGAGAGCATGGTTCCCGGCACTGTAGCCACCTCATTTATTGGAGGTCGTAGTCAGACTTTTTATTATACGATAAACTTGCCGGCACAAACTTTTATTCGGATATAAAACTTAAATTAAGCAAGAAGGATTTCTACTCACTTTTATCACCCGACGATTGTGAAGATCTCTTATGCTTATGGCTCTATCATAAGTATGGATACATCTGTATACCTTCTACAAATAAAAAATCCACACAACTATATGAGTGTGTTTTGATCGACCCGAAAACAGGAAAACATGTTTATATACAAGCAAAAAATGGCTCTGTCAGTATTGACGCTAACGATTATAAAGACTTGAAAGGGGAAGTGTGGTTTCTAACTACAGGAGGAACGGTAAAGAACTTCAATTCTGATAGCGATTCTAACATGCATATAGCAGAACCTGAAAAATTGCTTGAGTTTGCCCTATCTGAAGAATCCAATAATATTATGTCTCCACAAATAAAAACATGGGTTCACTTCTTAACATAATCACAATACTATAAAAACAAAAATTGTTGTAACTGGCAGTATCTATCAAGTAAAATAGTCAACATGCTTTGCCATGCCCCAAAAACATCCCATAGCTCATGATATCATAAATATACAATCTTTGAGGGGGTATATTTATGAATGTAATCCGTAGGTTTTTGCCGCTTTTTCTTGTATTTGCTTTTTGTCTTTCTATTGTTGCTTGCGTTTGGTTTTTCAATCAGAGCAGCGAGGCAGAAATAGCGTCAGAAAGAGCGGCAGAATCGGCTAACAGAGCGGCGATAGAAGCCGGTATGCAAGCAGAAAGCAAAAGACAAAGGAAGCTGGAAACTGACCGGCAAATTCTTGATATCCTTAACAGCACAAGGGTTGACCCTATGTGGGTGCCCACTATCGGTCAGATGGTTAAGAGGGTATTCTTCGCTTATAATATTGAGTATTTCCCTTATGAGGACTACGACACGATTTTTGAAGTAGTCATCACAGGCAGCTACTGTCCTGTGCCGGATATGCGAAATCTTTCTATGGATGGAAGCATTACTTACCTTATAGGTACAGAAACAAAAAGATGTATGCTCTTCAAAGACCCTAATCAGCTCACCGCTACATTTATGCTGTTTATCGTTAACTCGTTTTAATGCATATAAATCAATATCCTAACAAATACGGGCTATGATTATATTTTTATACACGATAAGGAGAAGCAAAATGAATTTTAATGACTGTGATAATTTCAACACAATTTTCTACGGCATACCGAGGCTTGACGCTGTAACGGGCGGTATGGCGCCCTCTGAATTTATTTTATTAGGGGCGCGCCCCGGCTTGGGGCAGCTGACACTTTCAATGAATATTGCGTTGAACCTTGCAAAAAACGGGCTTAAGACCTTGTTTTTCAGCTCAAAACACAACGAGGAGACGATTTTGCGTTTGCACACAAAATTATTCAAGGTCCTAAAGCCCGAAATCCGTTCAAAATGTTTTGATGTGTCCTTTGCCGAAAACACCAATGATATGAAAAGGCGTGTTCTTTCATTAAATCAAGATTTTAAAACAAGGGTTGACCTCGTAATATTAGATTATCTTCTATACGAAAATTTTATAGAATCAGAAAATATGGGTGAACAGGAATTAAAAGCCTCTGAAACGATACAGGGGCTGACTACCTTGGCAAAGGAAGCTAAAATCCCCGTAATTCTATTATTCGGATTTCCCTTTAAAGCCTCACATAAGCCTTGCTTTTGTGACCTTAAAGACGCATTTCTTTCAGAGGACTATTTTGATACAATTCTCTTTTTATCGCGTGACCGTTATCGCTGCGGCGAGAATTCCGAGGAGCCTCAAGAGAGCCAATTAAGCTTACTTGATTTGATTATTGCTAAGCATAAAAATCTAACTGTTCCCTTAAATTTTAATGAATTGAATGGGAGTCAGTGAAATTTTTAATCAAAAAAATAAGACTGCACCGAAAATCATTTTGGTTGCAGCCTTATTTTTGAATTTACTTTGGTATCAGAGCCTTACTAAAATCAGACCAACTCCGTCTGCGCTAAACCGAAGCTGACGGTCAACGCCCTGTCTATTCGTGTCATATCGCCGTTTTCGAGCGTTCCCATCCTCTCCTTGAGCCGTTGCTTGTCAAGCGTCCTCACCTGCTCGAGCAGCACGACGGAGTCCTTTGAAAGTCCGCAGTTATCGGCGTTTACGCTTATATGGGTGGGAAGCTTCGTCTTGAATTTCTGACTTGTTATAGCGGCGGCTATTACGGTAGGGCTATATTTGTTGCCCACGTCGTTCTGAACGATAAGTACGGGGCGAATTCCGCCCTGCTCCGAGCCGACGACGGGACTAAGGTCTGCATAATAAATCTCTCCCCGTTTGATTGTCATTGTATCACTCTCCGAAATTTAACTTTACGCTCCTATTTTTACCGGCTTGGCGCAAAATTAAACATCATTTTGGGAAAAAGTGAATTTTTCTCCCAATCACTACTATTATATTCGGACAAGAGATATATGACAAAAAATTTAGTTCGTATATTCCATATTATTTTCGGACGCGAAGGTTCGCGCGTAAGAGTCCTCCGAGCATTTAATAACGAGCTTGGGGCAGCCCTCGAACGCAAAGGCGCCGATATATGTCACGCTGTCGGGAATGGACACGCTCGTAAGATTTACGCATGAAGAAAACGCCTTGCTTTCTATCCGCTCAACGCCAAAAGCTATTACAACCGACGTTATTTTTTGACCGGCTCCGCCGCCTATCCCCGAAAACGCGCTGCCGCCGACGGCTTTTACGGGATACCCGCCGATGTCGGAGGGGATTTTGACCGCTCCGCCGTTTCCGAAATAATTGTCGATAACAGCATGCCCGTCAATCACTGTATATTTAAAATCGCCTTGAATATTGTTTGTAAAGTCGTTATCGTTTATAGAATAATCGACTCTCGTCGTACCCGTTGTGTCCTCCGTTTCTGAGACCGGCGGCTCGGACGCGGCGGTGTCCGCTGCGGCAGTTGACGCCGCCTGCGTTTCAAAGACGCTGCTTGCCGCCCGGGATGAAAGCGCGTCTTCGACGGACCTTGACGAGTCCGCGGCGGCGTCTGCGGGAACAACGGACGACTCGCCCGTTCTGTCTGTCTCCTGATTGTTTTTATTCTTCATATGCTTTTGGCACGACGTTACGGCGAAAACTATGACAATGCCCATAAAAATTATTACCGCCGCCCGAACGCCTTTGTTTTTCAGCAAGGCTTTTATGTCCAAAAAAACACCTCATCCCGTATTCGTCTTAATATCAATAGAAATTATACAGCACCGTTAAGTTAAAGTAAACACCGAATAAATATTGCGCAAATAATAAATGCAAAAAACTCTTGATTTTATCCCCGTTATGATATATAATCCTAATCGCCGCCGAACGCGGCATATCTTTTCGGGGTGTAGCGAAGCTTGGTATCGCGCTTGGTTCGGGACCAAGAGGCCCCGAGTTCGAATCTCGGCACTCCGACCAGAAAAA
>CAZQXZ010000009.1:0-3437 GCA_964597515.1 uncultured Eubacteriales bacterium
AGCCCGACGGACAAATTCCCGCCGGCATATGTAGAGAGAAAGGATATGGAATATTCGTATCAGGACGGCGACCTCTATTATTTTATGGACGCCGAAAGTTACGAGATGATTCCCATCGACAAGGCGAAGCTTGACGATAACTTCAGGTTCGTAAAGGAGAATATGACCTGCAAAATTCTTTCCTACAAGGGTAACGTTTTTGGGGTGGAGCCTCCCACCTTCGTAACGCTTCAGGTGACAAAGACAGACCCGGGGTTTAAAGGCGACACGGCAACGAACGCCACAAAGCCCGCGATACTTGAAACCGGAACGGAAATAAGGGTTCCTCTTTTCATCGACGAGGGCGAGATGATAAACGTTGATACGCGCACGGGAGAATATATGTCCCGCGCATAAGCATCGGATGGCTCTCAGACGCTTAACTTAAAAGCAATACAAAATAACGGTGTTCGCACCGTGAAAGGAAGGTATAAATGATGACTTTAACAGAAAAGGCGGCGTATCTAAAGGGGCTTGCGGAAGGTCTCGGGCTTGACGAGCAGGCGAAGGAGACTAAGATATTCAAAGCGGTTTTCGACATTCTTGACGACCTCGCTCTTACCGTGACCGATATTGAGGATACGGTGGAACTGATAGAGGAGCATCTTGACGCGGTTGACGAAGACCTCGACGAGCTGGAATCTTTTGTGTACGAGGATCTTTTCGACGATGACGACGAGGAATATGACGACGGCTTATATGATTTGAAATGTCCCGCCTGCGGCGAGAATTTCTGCGTGGACGACGATATGCTTGACGAGGAATATGTGGAATGCCCCGCCTGCGGCGAAAAGCTCGAGCTTGATATGGATATGAGCTGCGACTGCGGCTGCGAAAATTGCGGGGACGATGAATAATTACGCGAAATCCTTTACAAACTATAAGAGCTGTGATATAATACACAGGCTTTCCCTGTTTCTCGGAGATTGGAGCAAACATTTATTGTAAAATGTATTCACCTGCCTCTCTCTGGGATTCTCGGAAAAAACTAATGAGGTGAAAATTATGACACAAGAGGAAAAGACCGCTGTAATAGCGCAATACGCCACGCATGAGGGCGACACGGGTTCGCCCGAGGTTCAGATAGCCGTACTCACCAAGAGGATAAACGACCTCACCGAGCATCTGAAAGCTCACAAAAAAGACCATCACTCACGCCGGGGGCTTCTTAAAATGGTCGGTCACAGGAGAAATCTTCTTCAGTATTTGCAGGCTAACGACATCGAACGCTATCGTTCGATTATAGCAAAACTCGGTATCCGTAAGTAAAAAAACGTGGGGCGGGCGCGTTTTGCGCTTGCCCCATTTGCCCTGTTTCAGAGGGATGAAACTAAAATCACCGGAGCGCATTCTTTTAGCGATAAATAAAAGCGCCCGTGTTCAGCGAGCGCTTTTATTTGTTGCTAAACATGTTCTCCGTTGAAATAATAAAAAATGAGGTAGAACAATGTTTGAAAAATTTAAGGTATTTGAAACGACTGTCGCGGGCAGGCCGCTCGTGATAGAAACAGGCAAAATGGCGGGTCTCGCGGGAGGCTCGTGCATGGTGCGCTACGGCGAAACAAACGTGATGTGCACCGCTACAATGGCGGATAAGCCGCGCGAGGGCGTGGATTATTTCCCGCTTTCCGTTGATTTTGAGGAAAAGCTCTATTCGGTAGGTAAAATTCCCGGCTCGTTCCAGCGGCGCGAGGGCAGGGCGAGCGAAAAGGCGACGCTCGCTTCACGCGTGATCGACCGTCCTATTCGCCCGCTGTTTCCCAAGGATATGAGAAACGACGTAAGCGTCGTGGCTACCGTTATGTCGGTAGACCCCGACTGTCTGCCGGAAATCGCGGCTATGTGGGGCGTTTCCGTCGCTATTTCCATTTCGTCTATTCCGTGGGACGGTCCCGTCGCGAGCGTATCGCTCGGCTTGATTGACGGGCAGTATATCATAAACCCGACGGCACAGCAAAGAGAAGTAACCGAAATGACCGTTACGGTGGCGTCCACAGAGGACCTTGTCGCCATGATAGAGGCGGGAGCAAACGAGGTTTCCAACGACATTATGTTTAACGGAATAATGTTCGCCCACGAGGAAAACAAAAAAATCGTCGAGTTTATAAAGGGAATACAAAGCGAAATCGGCAGGGAGAAGATTGATTTTATGTCCAACGACCCGAGCGATGAGCTGTACGAGGCTGTTAAGGTCTTTGCGCAGTCTGTTGTGAAGGCGGCTTTGGATACCGACGATAAAAGGATAAGGGACGAGCGTTTAAAGCCTGTTTACGAGGCTGTTCACGCTGAGTTTGACGAGAAATTTCCGGACGAGGTTAATAAAATAGACGATTGTATGTACAATCTTCAAAAACATATCGTGCGCCGCTGGCTTCTGGACGAGGGCAAGCGCGTAGACGGCAGAGGTATAGACGATTTGCGTCCGCTCGACGCCGAGATAGACCTTTTGGCGCGTGTTCACGGCTCGGGTATGTTTACGAGAGGTCAGACTCAGGTTCTGACCATCACGACGCTTGGTACCGCGAGGGACGCGCAGCTTCTTGACGGCATTGACGAGGAGGAGCAGAAGAGATATATACACCACTACAATTTCCCGTCCTACTCCGTCGGCGAAACGAGACCGTCAAGAGGTCCCGGCAGGCGTGAAATCGGTCACGGTGCGCTTGCCGAAAAGGCGCTTTTGCCCGTCATTCCTCCCGTTGAGGATTTTCCGTACACCATCCGTCTTGTTTCCGAGGTTCTCTCGTCGAACGGCTCCACGTCGCAAGGCGCCATATGCGGCTCCACTTTGTCGCTGATGGCGGCGGGCGTTCCGATAACGGCTCCGGTCGCCGGCATTTCCTGCGGTCTTATCACAGAGGGCGAGCGCTTTATGACGATGGTTGACATACAGGGGCTTGAGGACTTCTTCGGCGATATGGATTTCAAGGTGGCGGGTACGCACAAGGGCATTACGGCTATTCAGATGGACCTTAAAATCCGCGGACTCACCCCCGAAATTATAAAGGAAGCGCTGCAAAAAACTTATGACGCGAGAATTCATATTCTCGATAAGGTGATGCTTCCGGTTATAGCCGAGCCTCGCAAGGAGCTTTCCAAATACGCTCCTAAGATGCTTATGACGAAGATTGACGTTGAGAAAATCGGCGATGTTATCGGCAAGCAGGGTAAGGTCATTCAGAAAATCTGCGCCGACTGCAACTGCAAGATTGACGTTGAGGAAGACGGAACGGTGTTTATTACCGCTCTTGACATAGAGGACGCGAGAAGGGCGCTTGAAATTGTCGAAACGATTGCCAACGACCCTGAAATCGGAGCCGTATACAAAGGCGTCGTAACGCGTCTTATGCAGTTCGGCGCGTTTGTTGAGATTGCGCCGGGCAAGGAAGGCTTGGTTC
>CAZQXZ010000009.1:3447-31041 GCA_964597515.1 uncultured Eubacteriales bacterium
TTGACGTAAAGCGTGTCGAAAGGGTGGAGGACTGCGTCAATGTGGGCGACCAGGTAATCGTTAAGGTTACTGAAATCGACGACCAGGGCAGACTTAATCTTTCGCGTCGGGACGCTCTTATAGAGATTGAGGGACTCGTTCCCGAAAACGACGGCAACGAGGGCGCAAGACCTCCGAGAAGGGATTTTAACAGGGGTCAAAACAATAACAACAGGCGCCGCCCGGGAAATGACGGCGGTAACAACAGGAGATAAGGGCGCCGCGCAAAAGCTGTGAAAGGAGCGTGCTATGAACACGGTAAAAAAGAACCTCGCGATGGCTGTTTGGTTTTTATTCGCGTTATCGATTATTATGACGTCATTCGCGCTTGTCGGTTACAGCGTCCATGCCGGCGTTTGCACCGATGAAAGCTGCGCCGTCTGCGTTATGGTTCATTCCGTTGACGGAATAGTCGGTCAATTCAAACGATTTGTTCCGATAACGGTTATTACAACCGCTTTGGCTATCATGCACGCGCTTTCCGAGAAGCCTATGCCGTCCCTTTTGGAGCTGTCGCCCGTCAGCCGCAAAACAAAACAGATAATTTGATTTTTCATATCGGAGAGAAGCCGCCCAAACGGACGGTTGCTTTCCGTTTTTGTTAATAATGACAAAAGGAGAAATAAAATGTTTAAAAAATTAACCTTTAAGATAACGGTAATATTACTTGTAATTTCCCTGCTCGCGGTTTTTTCCGCCTGCGATTTTTCAAAAGAAACGGGCGGCGACGATAAGCTTGACGTTATCGTCACTATATTTCCGCCGTATGATTTTGTCCGCCAGATAGCGGGAGACAGCGTAAACCTTACGCAGCTGATAGCTCCCGGCTCGGAAAGCCATACATATGAGCCTACGGCGGCGCAGCGCCTGAAAATTCAAAACTGCGATTTGTTTATCTACACGGGGGGCGAGGGCGACGTGTGGGTAGACCAAATACTTTCCTCGCTTGAGACGAAAAACGTCACGGTGCTGACTATGCTTAGCTGTGTACAGGCACTGAAAGAAGAGACCGTCGAGGGAATGGAGGACGAAGAACACGAACACGGCGAAGAGGAGCTTGACGCCCATGTGTGGACATCTCCTAAGCGCGCCGTCCTGATAGCCGAAAAAATTGCGGACACGCTCAAAACGCTTGACGCCGATAACGCCGGCGTGTACGAAGAAAATAAAACAGCGTATATAATGAAGCTAAACGAGCTTGACATAGCTTATGAGAAAGCCGTTTCCGAGGCGACGGGAGATACGATTGTCGTCGCAGACCGTTTCCCGTTCAGATATTTAGCGTATGACTACGGCATTAAATACTTCGCGGCGTTCAAGGGCTGTTCCTCGGATACCTCAGACCCGAGCGCGAAAACCGTAAAAACCCTTATCGACAAAGTGAACGGCGAAAAAATACCGACGGTGTTTTATATTGAGTTCTCAAACCAAAGAATGGCGGATACGGTTGCAGAGGCTACCGGCGCGCAAAAAGCCGAGCTGCACTCGTGCCACAATCTTACGGCAAAGGAATTTGAGGACGGGGAAACTTATCTGAGTCTGATGACCGCCAACCTTGAGCGGTTAAAGACGGCTTTGGATTACTGAGAGCGGTGGTATTGTATGTCGTTGATAAAATGCACGGATGTTTCTCTCGCATATGACGGAAACGTTGTGCTGTCGGATGTGAATTTTCAGTTGAACGCGGGGGACTACCTTTGCGTCGTAGGCGAAAACGGTTCGGGGAAAAGCACGCTTATAAAGGGGCTTTTGAGACTTAAAAGACCCGTATCGGGAGAAATTTCGTATTCGGACGGTCTTTTGCCGACCGAGGTGGGCTATCTTCCGCAGCAGACGGCGTCGCAGAAGGATTTTCCGGCGACGGTTTACGAGGTTGTTCTTTCGGGCAGGCTTAACAGCCGAAAAGGCAAGCCTTTTTATTCGGAGAGCGACAAAAAAACGGTTTGTGAAAAGCTGTCCTTGGTTGGTATGACCGAGTGGAAAAAGCGCAGCTATCAGGAGCTTTCAGGCGGTCAGCAGCAAAGGGTGCTGCTCGCCCGGGCGCTTTGCGCCACAAAAAAGCTTATTCTGCTTGACGAGCCCGTATCGGGGCTTGACCCTGTCGTTACAAACGAGATGTATTCGCTTATAAAGGACATAAATAAAAACGAGAATATCACGGTGATTATGGTGTCCCACGACTTAAACGCCGTTAAGTATTCATCCCATATACTGCACCTCGGAAACAGGCAGCTTTTCTTCGGCGAAATGAAGGATTATACCGAAACGCCTTTGGGAAAAAGCTTTATAGGAGGTGACTCGAATGGCTGAAGCGGTCGCCTATATCGCCGAGCTTTTCGCGGCTCCGTTTTTTGTCAGAGCGCTCGTAATCGGGCTTCTTGTATCGCTTTGCTCGTCTCTTCTCGGCGTAAGCTTAGTTCTGAAAAGGTATTCCATGATAGGCACGGGTCTATCAAACGTCAGCTTCGGGTGCGTGACTATCGCCGTGGCGCTGAACATCGCTCCGCTTTATATTTCGGTTCCGGTCGTCGTCGCCGCCGCGTTTTTGCTATTAAGGATAAGTGAAAACAGCAAGATAAAGGGCGACTCGGCGATAGCTATGATTTCAAGCGGCGCTATAGCATTGGGAGTGATGGCGGTGTATATGACAAGCGGTATCACAAACGACGTGTGCGGCTATATGTTCGGCAGCGTCTTTTCGCTTACGAGGAGCGACACGGCGTTCAGCGCCGTCCTTTCGATAATAGTTATAATAATGTTCGTGATTTTTTATAACAGGATTTTTGCCGTCACCTTCGACGAAAGCTTCGCGAGGGCGACGGGTACAAACGCCGGAATGTATAACAGTGTAATCGCGCTGCTTACTGCGGCGACTATTGTCCTCGGTATGAAAATGATGGGTACTATGCTCATTTCAAGTCTGATTATTTTCCCCGCCGTTACGGCAATGAGAATATTTAAAAGCTTTAAATCCGTTATTGTGTGTTCGGGAGCGGTATCGCTTATCTGCTTTATTATCGGAATGGTTTTTACCGTAATGTTTGAAACGCCGGCAGGAGCGAGCATCGTAACGGCTCAGGCAGTGTTCTTTTTGATATTCTCAGCCGTTTCCATATTAAAGAAAACCAAAAAAGGAGTATAGTTTTTATGGCAGAAAAAAATAACGGCGCAAAAAGCGTCAAACAGGATAAAAACAAAAAAACGAATACAATTGTATTCGCGGCATTATGCGTTTTACTTGTGGTTATCGTGGGGGCGCTTTTTATAAATATGTACGGAAACGATATTCGGGTAAAGCTAAGCAGCGCTTCAAACAAAAACGATACGGGAAATCAGGAAGAAAAAATTATAGAGATAACAGAAAAGCTGTACGTTTCGTGGATAAACGAGATTTATACGGCTACGCGGCGTTATACCGGAAGAAAAATTAAAATAGAGGGGATGTTTGCGGCGGAAACCGCCTCGAACAAAACATATTATTATGTGTACAGGGTAGGGCCCGGCTGCTGCGGAAACGACGGCGCCATGTGCGGCTTCGAGTTTACCACGGACGGAGAGTATCCAAAGGAAAACGACTGGATTGAAGTCATAGGAACGCTTGAGGTATATGAGGAAAACGGCGCGCCGTATCTGACATTAAGCAATTCAAAGGTTACGGTAAAACAGGAGCGCGGGCTTGAAACCGTCGGGAACTGAGAGACAAAGTAAATAAAGGAAAAGGCAAGAGTTGGAGGAAATCCCTTTAACAACACTTGCCTTGTCCGCTTTTTTTAGTTAATCTATTGAAAACGCGTTTATATTATGATACTATAATTGTGGTTATCTGTCAGGAAAACTGCGGGTTAAAGCTTTTAAGGTTAGGGGAGCCGAACCTTAACATAACTCTGACAGACCTTGCGGTAAATACCGTTGAAAAGGCAAGATGAATTATGCGAAAGTATAGGGGAACGGAAATGCGGCTTAAAGCTTTTATAAAAAACAGGCTGATGTGGTTACTGTATATAACCGACGCGTCGTCGCTCGTTATTTGCGTGGCTGTTGCGTATTTGTTTAAATTTGAGTCGATATCCGGTCTGTTCAGGGACTCTGGGAGAAAATATATTTATTTTCTTATAGCGGACTTAGCGGCGACGACAGTCTGCTTTTTATTATTCCATATATATGAACGTATGTGGCAGTACCCTGTGCTCAACGATTACGGCGATTTATTTTTAGGCTTTATTGTTTCAAAGCTTATAGCAAACCTTGTGCTGTACAAGAGCTGGGATACCGGTTTTTTAACATGGTTGTCTGCTTATTTTATAATGAACGGAGTCGCCATAATCGGTATAAGGGTTGTGCTTCGCTGGACATATAACTTTTTGCAGGAAAAGAAAGTCCGGCAGTCGAAGGAAAAGCCCGCGGGCAGGGTTAAAGTTATGCTCATAGGCGCGGGCGAAGCCGGAAGGATGATTTTAACAGAGCTTTCGGGTAACAGGTTTCACTATACCCACACGGTAGCGGCGATTATCGACGACGACAGTAAAATGCACGGCAAATATTTGAACGGCGTAAAAATCAACGGCGGGCGCGAGGATATCATAGAGACCGCCAAAGAGCTTGATATAGACGAGATTTACCTTACAATGCCTTCGGCGAGCGCCAAGACCATTAAGGAAATTCTTGAAATATGCAAGCAGACTGACTGTAAGCTTAAAAGGCTGCCCGGAATGTATCAGTTTATAAACGAGCAGCTGACGGCGACTCAGCTTAAAGACGTCGAATATGTAGACCTTTTGGGCAGGGAGCCTATAAACGTTGACCTGTATCCGGTATTTGAGTCGTTAAGGGATAAGACGGTACTCATAACGGGCGGCGGCGGCTCGATAGGAAGCGAGCTTTGCAGGCAGATAGCCGCGAGCGGGACTGTGGGCAGGCTTATTATTTTTGATATAGCGGAAAACGGCGCTTATGACATACAGCAGGAGCTTAAAAGACGGTACCCTGATTTAGAGCTTATTGTTTTGATAGGCTCGGTGAGGGACGAGAGCAGACTTGACGAGGTATTCGCCGAATATAAACCGGATATCATTTATCATGCCGCCGCTCATAAACACGTTCCCCTTATGGAAACAAGCCCGAAAGAAGCGGTGAAAAACAACATATTCGGCACTTTGCATCTTGCGCAGGCGGCTGACAGATACGCGGCGCAGCGCTTTGTTATGATTTCGACCGACAAGGCGGTTAATCCCACAAACGTAATGGGGGCGTCAAAGCGCGTCTGCGAGATGATTATTCAGGCGTTCAACAAGACCTCGAAGACCGATTTTGTAGCGGTGCGTTTCGGAAACGTCCTCGGCTCCAACGGCAGCGTCATACCTCTTTTCAAGGAGCAGATAGCAGGCGGCGGACCCGTTACGGTAACGCATCCCGACATTATACGGTATTTTATGCTCATACCCGAGGCCGCCGCGCTCGTACTCAAGGCGGGCTGCTTCGCGAAGGGCGGCGAAATATTCGTGCTCGATATGGGTACCCCCGTTAGAATAGCCGAGCTTGCCGAAAATATGATAAGGCTTTCGGGATATAAACCCAATGTCGATATTGAAATCAAGTATACGGGACTTCGCGAGGGCGAAAAGCTATACGAGGAGCTTTTAATCGGTGAAGAGGATATTCAAAAGACCGAAGACGACCTTATATATATCGCCAAGCCGACGGTGATTGACAGCGTCGAGCTGTTCACAAAGCTTTCGGATTTGGAAAATAATATGGAACACTTTTCGAGGTTTGACATAATGGATAAGGTGAGAGGAATAGTTACGACTTACCGCGCCAACAACTCCGAATACAACGAGTACAGGCAAAGCGTCGGCGTTTTGGATTAAAGGGTGATTTTAGATGTATCCGGTTATAAAAAGAATATTGGATTTTACCGTGTCGTTTTTCGGGCTTTTGGTTTTGTCCCCGCTGTTTTTAATGATAATGCTGTTTATCAGGCTGACATCGGACGGTCCGGTTTTTTTCATGCAGGAGCGCGTGGGGATACATAAAAACCGGTTTATGGTTTATAAATTCCGCACGATGCGAACAGACACGCCAAAGGATACCCCAACTCATCTGCTCGAAAATCCCGAGGACTATATTACTCCGGTAGGGCGGTTTTTAAGAAAAACGAGCCTCGACGAGCTTCCGCAGCTCATAAATATAATAAAGGGCGAGATGAGCGTAATAGGACCGAGACCCGCTTTATGGAACCAGGATGATTTAGTCGCCGAGAGAGAGCTGTACGGCGCTAACGACGTTCTGCCGGGGCTTTCCGGCTGGGCGCAGATAAACGGTAGAGACGAGCTTCCTATTGAGATAAAGGCAAGGCTTGACGGTGAGTATATTGAACGTTTCGGGCTGGCGTTCGATATTAAATGTTTTATAGGAACAATTAAAGCCGTTCTGCGAAAAGACGGAATAATCGAGGGAGGAACGGGCAAGTCAGAAGCGGTTAATCAAACCGAACCCGAGCTTACGGCGGACGCCGGCGGCGCGGCGGAAAACTCCGATTTTGATGTTTTGCAAAATCCGGCAACAAGGTAAAAAGGCATTATGAAAATACTGTTTCTCACATCCGAAGGCTTTGATACGCCGAACTCAAACAACCATCTTTCAATGACCCTTATAGAAGATGTGCTGGGCGCCGGCATAGGTATTCATCTTGTCAGCAGGTGCAAAAGGGAGTCGGACACGACGGGCTGCGTACCCGTATCGCTGCTAAACAACCCCCTGTTTTCCCATGACGCCGTAGAGAGACCGCAAATAGATAAAAACCGGTTTGTAAAAAGGTATTTTGACGGGGTGAAATTCGCGTTTGACGCCAAAAAAAAATGGATTAAGTGCAAGGACGCGGACGCTGTGCTGCTCCAGTCAAACCCGAACTCCGTTTTCAGCGCCGTGCTGTTAAAACTCTTTTTGAAAAAGCCGATTATCTATAATGTATACGATATTTTTCCGGGTCACGCCCATAAAATAGGCGTAATAAAAAGCGCGCTCGTTTTTGAGATTTTCAGATACGTTCAAAAATTTCTGTATTCGCTGTGCGAAAGAATAGTGGCAATGTCCGAGGATATGAAAGCGGCTCTTGTGGAGGAGGGCGTGAAGCCGGAAAAAATCACGGTGATAAGCAATTGGTTCGACACGGCGCTTTTCCGCACAAGACCTTACACAGAAAATCGGTTTATTGAAAAATACAACCTTCCGATGGATAAGTTTTATGTTCAGTTCGCGGGCGTTATCGGGTACGTTTTCGATTACGGTATGTTCATATCCGCCGCCGAGCTTTTAATGCCGTATAAGGATATTGTGTTTTTGCTTATAGGCGACGGCAACCTTAAAGATACGGTGTTAGCCGAGATTGAGAAAAGGGGCGTTACGAATATCAGATATTTCCCATGGCAGCCCCTTGATATTATAGCCGACGTATACAGCGCGTGCAGCGTCGGAATAATACCGTTAAAAAAAGGCGTTATCGGAAATGGGGTGCCAAGCAAGGCGTGTCAGCTTATGGCGTGCGGACGCGTGGTGCTCAATGCGGTTGAGGAGTCAAATTACAGCAGAATGTTTGAAAGTGAAAATATCGGCGTTTCGGTCACGGACTTTGAACCCGCAAGCGTCCGCGACAGAATTTTATTTTTATATGACAATCCCGAGATTGTAAAAGAGATAGGAGAGAACGCAAAAAAGTACGCGCTCGCCAATTTTTCAAGGGAAGAGAATACGGGGAAATTCGTCAAGCTGCTGCGGGAGTTAGAGAATTGAAGATACTGATTTTCGGGTTTACGAAGCTGAGATATATGCCGTATATGAATTTTTATATAAGAAGCCTTAAAGACTGCGGGCACGAGCTTCATATTTTGAGCTGGAAAAGGGACAAGCAGCCCGACGACGAAGCCCCAAAAGGAATAAAACACCACGAGTTTTACCGCCCGCTTGACGATGAGATACTTAAAATCAAAAAAATTCCGGCGTTCGCGGCGTACAGAAAACTCCTTATAAAGCTGATAAAAAAGGAAAAGTTTGATTTTTTTATTTGCCTGCACACGCTTCCCGGCGTTTTGGTTTACAGACGGCTTTGCGGCGAATATAAAAACCGGTTTATTCTTGATTACAGGGATTTTACGTTTGAAAATATCAGGTTTTACGCAAAAATCATCGAAAAGTTGGCAAAAGCCTCAAAGCTCACCTTTGTAAGCTCCGGCGGGTTCAGAAGATATCTACCCGACATTCCCGATATCCTGCCCTCCCACAATATAAACCCCGAGGAGGCAAACCTTGGAAGCTCACAAAAGCACGACGCCTCGGAGAACGGAAAAATCAGGATATCCTTTTGGGGATATATACGTCACGAGCGCGTAAATATCCGTATTATTGACAGCTTGCGCGGCGACGGGCGTTTTGAGCTGCACTACTACGGCAGGGAGCAGCAGACAGCGCGGCGGCTGAAAGAGTATTGCGGTAAAGTTTCAGCTGAAAATGTTTTTTTCCACGGACCGTACTCGCCGCCGGACAGACGCGTTATAGCGGAAAAAACCGATATGATACACAATGTGTATGACGGCGGCTCTACCGAGGAAATTGCGGTGGGCAACAAGTATTACGACTCCCTGCTATTCTGTCTGCCGCAGATTTGCGCCAAAGGCTCGTATATGGGCGCGCTCGCTGAAAGGGACGGCGTAGGCATATCGCTTGACCCTTACGGTGAGGGCTTTGCCGACGCGCTCTGGGAATATTACAACAGTATTGACAGAGACGCGTTCGTAAAAGCCTGCGGCAAAAGGCTTATTGAGATTACGGACGAATACGAAAATGGAGCAAAAGCGGTAAGAGAAGCCGTATCAAGTTGAAAAAGGAGAATAATATGTCAGATTTCAGTTCAAAGGTATTGATGATAACCGGAGGAACCGGTTCGTTCGGCAACGCCGTTCTGAACCGTTTTCTCGATACGGGTATCGCCGAAATCAGAATATTCTCGCGCGATGAAAAGAAGCAGGACGATATGCGCCATCTGTATCAGGACAAGTGTCCGAAGCTATCCCAAAAAATTAAATTTTTTATCGGGGACGTACGCGATATCGGCAGCATAAAAAACGCCATTCACGGCGTCGATTATGTTTTTCACGCGGCTGCGCTCAAGCAGGTCCCGTCTTGCGAGTTCTTTCCTCTTGAAGCGGTCAGAACCAATGTGCTTGGTACAGACAACCTGCTAACGGCGGCTATTGACGAAGGGGTTAAAAAAGTTATCTGCCTTTCGACGGATAAGGCGGCGTATCCGGTCAACGCGATGGGGACATCGAAGGCGATGATGGAAAAGGTTGTCGTCGCAAAGAGCCGGACGGTAGACCCTGAAAAAACGTCAATATGCTGCACGCGGTACGGGAATGTTATGTGTTCAAGGGGTTCGGTAATACCTCTTTTCATAGAGCAGATAAAGGCAAAAAAGCCCCTAACCGTAACCGACCCCGAAATGACGCGGTTTATTATGTCGCTTGACGAGGCTGTAGAGCTTGTCGTTTTCGCGTTTCAGAACGCCGCGAGCGGCGACATTCTCGTTAAAAAGGCGCCGGCGTGTACCATCGGCGTTCTTGCACGGGCGGTAAAGGAGGTTTTCGGGGGCGATAATGAGATAAAGGTAATCGGTATACGCCACGGCGAGAAGATGTTTGAAACGCTGCTTACCAATGAGGAATGTGCGAACGCTCTCGATATGGGCGGATATTACCGCGTGCCATGCGACAAGCGCGACTTAAATTATGACAGATATTTTGTTCAAGGCAGCGTATCAAGAAACACGATTAAGGAATTCAACTCGAACAACACTGAAAAATTAAGCGTTGAACAGGTAAAGGAAAAGCTTTTGTCCCTCTCTTATATCAGAGAGGAAATGAAAGCTATGGGGATAAAATGATGAATATACTCGTGACGGGTTCAAACGGCTTTGTCGGAAAAAACCTCGTATGCGCCCTTAAAAATATCGCCGATAAAAAGGACGGGACATATGACATCAATCCGGACATTACCGTCTTGGAATACGACGTCGGCTGTGAGCCTCTTTTTGAGGAGTATTGCGAAAAAGCTGATTTTGTCGTAAACCTCGCGGGAGTAAACCGCCCGAAGGAGCAAAAGGAGTTTAAGACGGGCAACATTGATTTTGTGACAAGCCTAATCGAAACATTAAAAAGGTATAAGAACAAATGCCCCGTGCTGCTGTCCTCCTCGACGCAGGCGGAGCTTTCCAATCCCTACGGCGAGAGCAAAAGGGCGGGAGAGGAAGCGGTATTCGCATACGGCAGGGAAACGGGCGCGCCGGTATATATTTATCGGTTCCCGAACATTTTCGGGAAATGGTGCAGGCCAAACTACAATTCCGTAATCGCTACGTTTTGCAGTAATATCGCCGCGGGCTTGCCCATTACCGTAAATGACAGGAATACGCTGCTAAAACTCGTATACATAGACGATGTTGTAAGGGAAATAATCCGCGCCGTAGCCGGGCGGGCTGATTATGACAAGGAAAGCGGGCTTTATGCGGTGCCTGAGATATACGAGGCTTCGCTCGGGGAGATAGCGGACTTGCTTTATTCCTTTAAGGCGAGCCGTGAAAACCGATTTATACCGGACTTCCATAACGCTTTTATCTCAAAGCTTTACGCCACATATACGTCGTATATCCCCGACAATGAGTTTTCGTATCCCCTAAAAATGAACGTTGACGGCAGGGGTTCCTTTACGGAGCTGTTTAAAAGTCCGGACAGAGGTCAAGTTTCCGTAAACGTTTCCAAGCCGGGCGTTACGAAGGGAAATCACTGGCACAACACTAAAAACGAGAAGTTTTGTGTTGTAAGCGGAAAAGGCGTGATAAGGTTCAGGAAAATCGGAAGCGGTGAAGTAATCGAATACCGGGTGAGCGGCGACGAGCTTGAAGTTGTGGATATCCCCGTCGGTTATACCCACAGCATAAAAAACGAGGGTACAGCCGACCTTATCACCGTAATGTGGGCGAGCGAGCCGTTTGACCCTAATAGACCCGATACATATTTTGAGGAAGTATAAAGTCTACCGTTTCGTATTGCGGATAAAGAAATAAACTCAGCCGGACGGAAAAGCTTCCGCTTCGCAGAAAAAGGATGGTAAAAAGAATGGCAAAACTGAAGCTGATGACAGTAGTGGGCACCAGACCTGAGATAATACGTCTATCCGAAGTGATAAAAAAGTGCGACGTTTATTTTGAGCAGACTCTCGTGCATACCGGTCAAAATTATGATTATGAACTAAATCAGATATTTTTTGACGACCTTATGCTTCGCGCTCCGGATTATTATCTTGACGCCGTCGGTGAAAGCCTCGGCGATACTATCGGGAACATTATCGCGAAATCCTACAAGCTTATGGAAGAACAAAAACCGGACGCCCTTTTGATATTGGGCGATACGAATTCCTGCCTTTGCGCGATATCCGCTAAAAGACAGCACATTCCTATTTTTCATATGGAGGCGGGGAACAGATGCTTTGACGAGTGTCTTCCCGAGGAGACTAACCGCCGCATAGTTGACCACATAGCGGACGTGAATTTATGCTACAGCGAACACGCGAGGCGTTATCTGAACGCCGAAGGGACCGCGAAGGAGAGGATATATGTCACGGGGTCGCCTATGACCGAGGTTCTGTCAAGGCATTTTGACAAGATAGTGAACAGCGGCGTACTCGCAAGGCTTATGCTCGAAAAGGGCAAATATATACTGCTTTCCGCGCACCGCGAGGAGAACATCGATACCGAAGCCAATTTTATGAACCTTATGGGCGCGGTAAACGCGCTCGCGCGAAAATATGATATGCCGATTATATATTCGACTCATCCGCGTTCAAAAAAGTTTATTGAAAAGCGCGGCTTCGTATTTGACGAAAAGGTAAAAAGTTTGAAGCCGTTCGGATTTTCCGATTACAATCATTTACAGATGAACGCTTTCTGCGTCGTCAGCGACAGCGGAACGCTTCCCGAAGAAGCGTCTTATTTCAGCGCGAAGGGCATGCCCTTTCCGGCTGTGTGCATAAGGACGAGCACGGAGCGTCCCGAAGCCCTTGACAAAGGGAATTTTATCATAGCGGGGATAACGGCAGAGCAGGTCATCTCGGCGGTTGAAACGGCGGTAAATATGAATAAAAACGGCGATTTCGGGGTGCAGGTTCCCGATTATGCCGACAAGAACGTATCGGGTAAAGTTGTAAAAATTATTCAGTCCTATACGGGTATTGTCAATAAAACGGTGTGGAAGAAATGATTGAGAGGTCATGTAAAGTCAGGGAAGGGTTTATAAAAAAAGCGTTATTGTGGACGATGACATCTGTATGTTTCGTCAGTATATTTCTGTTGTCAAGCCAACCGGCGGACAGTTCAAACTCGCTGAGCAGGAGCTTAGTGGAAAAAAGCTCGCAGGCCGCCGGGCAGTTAGCGCCCTCCGCCTCAAAAACGCCGCTGGCAAAAAGAGTTTTTACGAACAAGTTTTTCAGGGACGCGGCACACGTCGTTCTGTTCTCTCTTTTGGCGTTATTCATAATACTTTCGCTGAGGGCGCAGAAAATCAGGCTCCCGTTTGTTATATCCGGCGCGGTTTGCGTCCTATACGCGATTGTTGACGAAACATATCAGAGCCGTTTTGTGGACGGGAGAAGCTTCGAGTTTGTTGACCTGATTAAGGATTGGGCGGGAAGCTTAACCGTAATCGCTATTTTTTCGGTTACGGTCTATATGTTAAAATACAGGAAAGAAAAAAGAGAAATCAAAAAAGAGGTTGAAAATGTATGAACTATGCTTTGATCGGATGCGGGAGAATTTCGGGCAATCACATTACGGCGGCGCTTGAAAACGAGCTTGAAATCAAAGCCGTATGCGATGTTATAGAGGAAAAGGCGCTTGATTTAAGCGACAGATTTTCGCTTGACGAGGATTTCGCGGCGAAATGCTATACCGACTATAAAAAAATGATTGAGGAAAACGAGCTTGATTTGATAGCTGTGGCGACCGACAGCGGCAAGCATGCGGAAATAGCCCTGTACTGCATAGAGCATAATATCAATGTAATAATAGAAAAGCCCGTAGCGATGAGCATAGACGACGCCGACCGGATAATAGAGGCGATGAAGCGAAAAGGCGTCAAGGTTTGCGCCAATCACCAAAACCGCTTCAACATCGCGGTTCAGCATCTGAAAAGAGCTATTGACGAAGGCAGAATGGGCAAGCTTTCCCACGGGGCGGTAGCCGTACGATGGAGCAGGGGGAAGGACTATTATTCACAGGACGAGTGGAGAGGCACATGGAGTCAGGACGGCGGGACGCTTATGAATCAATGCATCCACGGGATAGATTTGCTGCGCTGGCTTTTAGGCGACGAGGCGGACGAAGTATACGGCGCGACGCGGCGTCAGTTCCACGATTATATTGAGGCAGAGGACGTGGGGGCGGCAATTATAAAATTTAAGAACGGGGCGGTGGCAACTGTCGAGGGTACCGTGAACGCGTACCGCGACGATATGGAGGAAACCATATATGTGTTCGGGCAAAAAGGGAATGTGAAATTGGGCGGCACCTCGGCGAACAAAATTGATATCTGGCAATTTGAGAATGAAAATGAAGACGATATAAACAGCAAAAGCCTCAGCGAGGACACAAAAAACGTATACGGTAACGGGCATACAAGCCTTTACCGTGATATGATAAGCGCGATAACAGACGGCAGGGAACCTTATGTGGATATTTACGCGGGAAAAAGAGCGCTCGAGACAGTCCTCGCCATATATAAGAGCCAAAAGACGGGAAAACCCGTAAAGCTTCCGCTTGAAGGCTTTTCCTCAAAGGAAATGACCGGAGAATTTTTAAAGTCTGAAAGGAATTAATTATGAAAAATAAACGAACGCTTCAAATAATCATACCCGTGCTAATTGCGGGGGTTGTTTTCGGTCTGTATATTTTTAAGAATAACGCCAAAGAAAGCAAGCCGCCGTCAATGAGCAGAACCGCTCTGCACTCAAGCGTCGACGGCAGCTCCGAGAGTACTGCCGACGGAAGCTATGACGCCGACTCTCTGTACGACTCCGATATAAATATGGATAAGCTGACTTCCTACGGCTATCCGGTATTTATGGATTTCGGTTCACCGAGCTGTGTGTGGTGTACGAGAATGGCGCCGGATTTGAAGAAAATACACAGCGAGTTCTTCGGCAGAGTAACGGTTAGGTACGTGGATTTATCCAAAAATTCCACAGCCGCTTCATATTATCCGGTAAGCTCGATACCCGCGCAGTTTTTCTTCAACGCTGACGCAACGCCCTTTCAACCGAGTGAAAAGCTTCAGGAAACCGTGCGCTTCACATTTTATAAATCGGACTCTACCGGCGACACCCTGACGTGTCATGTGGGATTGCTCACTCAGTCCGAAATGCGTGACATTTTAGAGGAAATGGTGGATGTTCAATGAGCGAAATACTTAAAAGCTTTTCCGAAATTATCAATGAAAATTTCTGGCTCGCCCCGCTTTTCGCTCTGCTGGCGGGCATACTCAATTCGCTTATGCCGTGCTGCATCTCCACACTGCCGCTGGTTATCGCCTATGTCGGCGGGGCGTCTGAAAACAACTCTAAAAAAGCGTTCAAGCTGTCGCTCGTCTATGTGTTCGGCTCGGCTGCCACATATACCTCAATGGGGGTTTTGGCATCTTTGTTCGGCGGACTCATAGGAAAGGGAAATAAGTGGTGGAACATCACCTTAGGCGTCCTTATGGTGCTTATGGCGCTGCAAATGTGGGAGATATTCAATTTTATTCCCTCGACATATCTTCAATCTAAAAGTAAAAAAACGGGCTATACCGGCGCGCTTATGGCCGGTATACTCGGCGGGGTATTCTCGACTCCCTGCGCGACGCCGGTACTCGTCGCGCTGCTGGCAATAGTCGCGGGAAAAGGCAACGTTTTGTGGGGAGTACTGCTGCTTCTCCTCTATTCGGTGGGCAACGGGGCGTTAGCCGTAATCTCGGGAACCTTCGTCGGTTTTGTAAAGAGGTTCACGCAGAACGAAAAATTCGGCAAAGCCGGCAATATTCTAAAAATCGTTATGGGTTCTGTTATTCTGCTGCTGGCATTTTATCTGTTCTATCTCGCTTTTTAGCGCTGAAATAAAATAACTGCAAAACGGGAGGGTTTCTATGTCGGCAAAGGAAAACCGGACGGCACAGCAATACACGGGGAGAAGATACGTCGGAACGCATGAAACAATGGCCTACATAATGAACGATTTTTCTAATGCGTTTGATATAAACGCGTATGCTAACCGCTTTATCTGGGACATTGTAGGCATTGATTTCAGGATTTCCGCGTTTATAGGTATTTTTACGGGTATTTGGGACGTTATTAATGACTCGATATTCGCCGTCATAGTTGACAGAACGCGCACGCGCTGGGGCAAGTTCCGGCCGTACATCATAGCCTTTCAGGTACCTATGACGCTTCTCGCCACGCTGTATTGGATGATGCCGTTTTTATTTCCCGCCACAAACCCCACATTTTTGCCTAAGCTGATTTTTTATTTTACTCTCGGAGTGGTTCGCGAAACGGCGGGTACCTTTACAAGTATAGCGAAAACAGGTTATATGTCGACAATCACGCCGAGCCCCGGGGAGCGCGCGAGGCTTTTGATGCTCGCCAACCTCATAACGGGCTACCTCGGCGAGGACTTGCCGAGTATGCTTATGAGCGTGTTTTATGACCTTATCAACAACGGCACCTTGAAGTGGAGGTTTGACAGGCTCTACCTGATCATGGGAGTCGGAACCGGAATAGTTTCGTCCGCTTTGAGTCTTTGGTATTTTCTCGTGTCGAGAGAGCGCGTTATGCAGTCTATTGATAAGCCCAGCATCAAGCAGGGCTTAAAAGCTATCGTAAATAACTATCCGATTTTACTTATGACGCTTTCCTCAATGCTCGGCAGCTTCAGCGTCAGCACTGACAGAAACGCTTATATGATTGATGTTTTAGGCTCCGCCTCGCTCGACCTTATTATAAACGCGCCGTCGGGGATGGTGGGTACCATAAGCTATGCCTTCGTGCCGTGGATGCGGCGCAGATTTTCCACAAAATCAATGTGGGTTTTTTCCGACCTTTACGGCAGAATTCGCTGGATTTTAGTTTTCCTTCTCGGAGTGTATAATAAAAACTATAAAAACAAGATTTTTATGGGCGTGGTTTTGGGGATAGAGGCTTTTCTAAGCAAGCTGACGTTCGGACTCGATAAGGTTATTTTAGCCGATATGTACAATGAGGTTATGGATTATTGCGAATGGAAAAACGGCTACCGTGTCGAAGCGACCACGGAAGCCGCGAAAAATCTAATCCTCAAGCTCCAGGGTGTTTTTATGGGTTCTGTACGAAACCTCATATATGATAAAATCGGGTATACGCAGATGCAGAAAATAGGTACGCAGACAGAAAAAACGAAGTACTGGCTTTTCGCCATGTGTACAGTTGTGCCTCAGATTACGGGAATGCTTTCGGTAATACCCAAATTCCTCTATCCCATTAACTCGCATATGCGAAACAGGATGTATATAGAGCTGAGCGAGCGCCGAAGCGAGATGGCGAAAAGAATAGGGGCTGCAAACGAAGAGGAGCTTTCCGTTTTGGCGAGAGAACAGCTTGAAGGAAAATTTGCAAACAAAACAACCTCTTAAGCATCGGAGAGCCGCCTTAGTCGGCGGTAAACCGATTTGCGGTTTAATCGAGATGAAACAGCGGTATAAGGTCTTTTGATACGGGACTGTTGTCGGGATTGGTTTCCATAATGTCCGCCATATAGTCCCACCATTTGCGGCAGATTTCCGTATCGGCGCTTTTAGCCCACAGCTCATCGCTTTCAATCTCAATATAGCCGTATAAAACGAGCGTTTCCCTGTCGAGAAAAATGGAATAATTATGCCCGCCGTATGCGGCTATCATTTCGCGCATTTCTGGCCACAGCTCGTTGTGACGCCTTTCGTATTCTTCTTCAAAGCCTTCGTACAGCTTCATCTTAAAGCCTTTTCTTATCATAGCGTTACGCCTTTCCGGCACAGCCGAGTACAAACTCAATCTTGTGAGCCACCATATTCTTTATAGCTTCACGCGCGGGCGACAGATATTGACGCGGGTCAAAATGAGACGGATTTTCAGCCATATACTTGCGTATAGCCGCGGTCATCGCAAGGCGCAGGTCGGAGTCAATGTTGATTTTGCACACAGCCTTTTGCGCCGCTTTCCTCAGCTCGCTTTCGGGTATGCCGACGGCGTTATCCATACTGCCGCCGAACCTGTTTATTTCGTCTACAAATTCGGGGACTACCGAGGACGCGCCGTGAAGGACTATCGGAAATCCGGGAAGCTGCTTTTCAACCTCTTCAAGGATGTCCAAGCGGATTTTCGGGTCCTGACCCGGCTTGAATTTAAACGCGCCGTGACTCGTGCCTATTGCAATAGCCAGAGAATCGACGCCGGTCTTCGTCACAAAATCATAAACCTCCTCGGGTTTTGTGTAGGACGAGTCCTCGTCGGAAACCTGCACGTCGTCTTCGACGCCCGCGAGGCGCCCAAGCTCGCCCTCGACGACTACGCCGTTTGCGTGTGCGTACTCTACAACTTTTTTAGTGAGAGCCACGTTTTCCTCATACGCGAAATGCGAGCCGTCTATCATAACGGATGTAAAGCCGCCGTCGATACAGGATTTGCATACCTCAAAATCCGCGCCATGGTCAAGATGCAAAGCAATCGGAAGCCCTGTTTCGATAATCGCCGCCTCGACAAGCTTTGTAAGGTATGTATGGTTCGCGTACTTTCTGGCTCCTGCCGAAACTTGAAGTATAAGCGGGGAGTTAAGCTCTTTGGCGGCTTCGGTAATACCCTGGACAATCTCCATGTTATTTACGTTAAAGGCGCCGACGGCGTATCCTCCCGCGTAGGCTTTTTTGAACATTTCCGCTGTTGTTACAATTGGCATATTATTTAGTCCTTTCGGTTTTTTGTCAGATATCTTTTTCTCTGAAATTTATACAGATTTCATCTCTGGTGGGTGTAAGGCGAGTAAGCTTTACACCCGCCGCGTGAAACATACGCTTGCTCGCTTTTGTCGCGTCGGTTTCCGCATACTTGTCGCTTATGTAGACGACTTCGCGTATTCCGCTTTGTATAATGGCTTTCGCACATTCGTTGCACGGGAAAAGCGCCACATATATCTTACTGCCCGAAAGGTTGGCTGTGCGGCAGTTGAGGATGGCGTTCAGCTCGGCGTGGCAGACGTAAGGATATTTTGTGTCAAGCTCTTCGCCTTGTCGCTCCCACGGAAACTCGTCGTCGCTGCATCCGGCGGGAAAGCCGTTGTAGCCGACGGATAAAATTCTTTTTTCACAATTTACGATACAGGCGCCTACCTGTGTGTTCGGGTCCTTGCTGCGGCGGGCGGAAAGCAGGGACACTCCCATAAAATATTCGTCCCAGGAAATATAATCGTCTCTTTTAGGCAACGCGCGCACCTCCGAATTCAGATATCAGACGTCAGATATCAGACGCCAGATGTTTGTTGCAGTTAATTATACATAAAAGGAGGCGTGTTTTCAATATCTTTTTAACTTAAAAAAGATATTGTCGGAAAATGATGTATTTTTTAATATTATTCCATAACAGAAAATTAAAAACATACCCGTGTGATAAACTTATACAATAATCGATTGAAGGGGCGGCGGATTTGAAAAATTATATAAGCAGAGTTTTATCAAACGCGAAAAAATGGGAGCTTGTTTATTGGTGGGTTTTAAGGCTGATAATGATATACGGAATAATAAGCCGTATCATTAAGCCCGACGAGGAGCTTGGCATATATCAGCCAATTCAGATGACCGCGAATTTAGCGGGGATGTTCGCGTTTGAGGTATTCCAGGCGACGAGCGAACGCAATCTGCTCAGGTATATACCCGCGTACTGTCAGGATGTTTCGATTATGGGTCTTTTTCTCGCATCATTCGGAGGAGCGTATCTTAACCTCTATTACACAATATGGTGGTGGGACACGGCGCTTCACTTCGTGGGCGGAGGATTTGCGGTGATATTGGGCTACGAGGTCGTAGGCGCGATGCAAAAGCGCGACAAAAAGTATTCGCCCGTTCCGATTGTTCTGCTTTGCGCCTTCGGGTATTCCTTTATGCTCGGAATAGCATGGGAGCTTTTCGAGTTTACGTTTGACCAGCTCGCGGGAGGCGACGCACAGCACTGGTCTTATGCCCTTGCCGAGGCGGCCGATTACACGAGAACGATTTTCACGCTTTCGGATATCGCGAGATTTCCTATTATGGACACGATGGCAGATATAGTTTTTAATACGATAGGCGCGGTCATTGCATATGTGACGCTCTATTTTTTCCCGTACAATCACAAAGGGAAGCGGGATATCAACGCACTTTTCGATCAACCCTCGCAAAGACGCGTCAAAAGTAAAACGCGTGTGCGGTAAAATGGCGGGTGACGGGAATGACCGATATACTTTACAGCTTTGATACTGAGGACTTTACTTCAAACTCGTCCGCCGACGCTATTGTTATTCTCGCTGATTTGCTTGAGCGAGAGGGCGTTAAAGCGAACTTTTGCATTACCGGACTTCTTGCGAAACAGCTCATAGCATGGAAAAGGCAAGATGTTTTAACGTCGTTAAAACCGCACGAGACACAGCTTCACAGCCTCGGTCACTCGCTTCATCCGACCATTAACGAATATACGGATATTAAAGACTTTGAAAAAGCGTATTTACGCTGTAAAAAGGAAGAAATGCTGGCGGAGAAATATATAAAAGAGGCTACAAAGACGGACAAGCTGTATGCCGCGGTTCCGCCGGGTAAAAGCTTTTCATACGTCGCTATGTATGTTTATGCGGATTTGGGGCTTGCCGCCTACTGCGATACTGTTTGCGACACTGTAAACGGCGACGGTGTTTTTTACTGCAATCTTTATCATATGGATTATTTTAGGTCATTTGAGTCTATGTTTTATGACGACACAGACTTTGACGAGGACGAATTTATTGAACAGCTTGCCAAAAGAAAGCACGCAATTTTATATAACCATCCGAATTATATGCTTTGCGAAGAATTTTGGGACAAGCTCAACTATGATAAGGTAAACAAACACCCGTTCGGTCAATGGGAGAGCTGCAAAAGAAGAAGCGAAGCGGACATAGAGGCGTTTAAGAATAAGCTGATAAGCCTGACGAGAAAGCTAAAATCTGACGGGCGTTTTGCGTTTAAGACCGTAAGCGAGGTCATAAACGAAATCGGATTTTATAACGAAAGGAAAATAACGCGCGGTATGCTGCCCATGATTAGGGCGCAGCTGCAAAAGGAGCTTGCCCCGTTAAAGTCGCCTTTATCTCTGAGCGTTTCCGAGGTTTTTGACGCCTGTGAATATTTTATAAAAAACGAAAAAGAGAATACATATACACCGAAAAGGACATACGGCTTTTTATCACAGCCGCAAGCTTTGCAAAAGGAAATAAAGGTTTGTGCAAAAAGCCTTTTAACAGCCGTAAAAAATATAGAGCGAGAGCGGTTTATTGACAGCGGGTTTCACCTTGACGGCGAGGTGTTGGGTCCGGCGGATATGCTGTTTTTAATGCTTGATTATCTTTGCGGTGAAAATGAGATTTTAACCGCAAGACCGAGGCGGCAGCTTGTGAGCGTTGATATGCTGCCAAACCTTAAAACGCTCAGTTTAAAGGGAACTTGGATACATTCCGATGAATTTGAGGATAAATATTTAAGCGAGAGACTGCGGCTACAAAGCTGGACTATGCGTTTTTGATGAAAACATATTATAAAGAAAATTTAAACTGTTGCTTTTTACGGTAAAAACTGTTATGATTATACGGCAGAATAATAATTTAGGAGGAACTCGTATGCTTAAAAAAGTTTTAGCGTTTGCGCTTGTGTTCACATTGCTTTTTTCCGTATGCTCTGTTTCGGCGAGCGCCCTCGCTCCCGCGGCTGCGGATGTAAAAGCGGTATCCGCCGAAATGTCGTTTTCGGACAGGATTTCAGCCTATTTCTATTACATTATTGACAGATTGCTTAACTGGATGGTATCCTATCTGAACCTTTTCACACCTAAACAGGATTGGACGTATAAAGGCGACTATGTGCCTGTCAATTTTTACGAGGGTACCGAGGTGTTTGGCGACCAAGCTGAGCCTGACGGCAAGTGGTCTTTGGGATATTCCTCGGCGTCGCTTTTAGAAGGGCAGGATTTGTTTGACGGCAAGCATTATATGGGCGGAAGCCTCTCGGTGTTAGAGCCTAAAACATGCACGGGCGTCACGGACGACCAAAGAGTCCGCGCGTTCGCAATAAGCGACGGCTCGGACGGTATTGTCTGTTATGCCATACTTGACGCTTACGCGCTTTGCAGCGGAGATGTTCTCGCCATACGCGAACTCCTTAAAGAGTTTGCCGAAGATAACGATATTGTCAGCATAAACATCGGCGTGCTTCACCAGCACAGCTGTATTGATACGCTTGGCATGAACGGCGAGCTTATCAGAGCGCTCGTTCAAAACCCCGCAGTGCTTACGGGTATGTTGGACGCAGAGCTGCACAGCGGCAGAAATCCCGAGTTTATGGATAATCTTCATAATGTGGTCGCTCAGACTGTTGAAAACGCTGTTGCCGATATGCAGGAGGGCACTCTGTACTATGCAACCGCCGATGCGGACGATTTGATAAAAGACAAGCGCCTCCCGCGTGTTATCGACTCCAACCTTAACCGTCTGCGCTTTGTTCCCAGCGCCGCCGGAGAGGCGGAGACTTGGATAGTTTCCGCGGGCATTCACTGTGTGGGGCTCGGGTCGGGTACAACCGAAGTATCATCGGATTACCCGTATTATCTTGAGCAGATACTAAAAGATGAAGCGGGAGCCAATTTTGTGTTTATTCAGGGCGCACAGCTTGCGATATCGGTTAACGGAGAGCTGACGGCAACACCCGGCGCTTCAAGCCTAGAAAATGTTCAGGCATATGCCGCGGAGCTTGCGAGCCGCCTTCTCGCTATTGATAATGACGAGCTTGTCGCCCCGCTGTTAAACATCAGACTGATGCAGGTTTATTTACCCGTTGAAAATCAGGTTTTGACCCTTTGCGCTCATTTAGGGATCTTTAATACGACTGTTTTAAGCAAAGGCGACGGGTCGTATGAAATGGTAAGTGAAATAGGCTACATGGAGCTGGGCGACAAACTCGCGGTATTTCTCGCCCCGGGTGAAATGGCGCCTGAAATAGCTTACGGCGGCGCAATTTCAGCAGAGGACAGCTGGAACGGTCAGAGCTGGGATTACGTTTCGATGCAGGATTATATTGCAAATTCCGGCAGGAAGCTCATCGTATACGGTCTTATGAACGACGAGGTTGGATATATCCTTACAGATAACGATTACCGCTCGCTCTTTACCAAAAATGAAGAGATTAACGCTACAAGCGATAACGCGGGCTCGGCTATTATAGAGGCGTTTATGACCCTCTATGACGGGCTGTATGCCACAAGCGTTCCTTACTGATAAAGATAAATCCAAATGATGTATGTTGACATCCGGAATAAAACTATATATATTAAATTAGAGCGGTGACAACAGATATCGGAAAGTTGTTTTAATTCTAAGAAGCTAAGCACGGCGCTCTTTCGCGCCGTGCTTTTTTACGGAGGTGATAAAATGAAAAGTCTGTACGCTGTATTGATAGCGATTACATTGATTTTTTCTTTTACCTCGTGTAAAAACAATGAGCCAAAGATGAAAACCTGGACTGATAAAGCATCTAAAACCGAGCAGACTTCGGCGTATGTGCCGAAAACCGCTCAGGACACTACAAAAAGCGAGACCGAAACGACGACGCGCCCGTTTGCCAAGGTTGAAACAACAACAAAGAAGACAGAGACGACGAAACCCAAGGCTCAGCCGGAAGATTACGATTTTGTGGTAACGGCGCCCGCTATCGACACAAAGCTTAACACGAAATACACCCGCACCGGTGTAATAGCCTTTTCAGATAAGCCGACAAATAAATATATAATACTGGTTTCGGAAAAATACGAAGTGCCGGCCTATCTTTTAGCGGCGATTTATACGCTCCCATACGAGGGTATGGAGGATGAGGCGGATGGAAATATGGTTCTAGAATTTGACGGCAGCAGGGATTTATCTGGCAAGCTTATCCGGACGGAGGATACGCTTAAAACGATTTACATGATAGACGCAAAGGATAAATGCAAAAGGATTTCCGTAGACGGCTCGCAAAAGGATGATTATAACCGTATTGAAAAAAAGGTTACAATCATGCTGGTTAAAGAACACGTTATGCCGAAGTTCCAATATGTGCTTTATGAATAAATATGGAGGGATAATATGGATAAAGAAAAACAAAGGGTTATGAAGCCGACAAAACCTATCAGCTATGCCATCGGTATGTTTGGCACGTCAATCCCAATCAATATGTTCAAAACCTTCGCGGCGAAGTTTTATGTGGACGACCTCGCCAAAATAACATCGACACAATTTGCGTCTATCCTGTCTGTTTACACATTTATAGATGCGATTGACAATCCGCTGTACGGCTTTCTTTCTGACCGTACACGCTCGCCGTGGGGCAGGAGGCGCCCATGGCTTTTGGTTGGTTCTGTTCTTCTTGTTATGTGCTTTATTCTGTTTTTCAGCCCGCCTGCAAAGCTATCGGCAGGAGCAATTTTCTACTACATTATGATAATGTATATGCTAACAGGCACGCTTGACTCTTTAATTAACTCAAATTACGGCGCATTGTTTCCTGAGCTTTTTAAGGATAAGCAGGTAAGAGCGAAAACTAACGCAATGCGTCAGGTATTTCAGTTTATCGCAATGGTGCTAAGTATAGCCCTAACGCCTGTAATAGTAAGCAAGCTTGGCACTGCTGAAAATCCTGAATTAGGCTACCGTTACACCTCGTGGATTTATGGCGCTATGGCTATAATGGTTATTTGGTATATGACGCTTTCCGCACATGAGGATTTTTCGGCAATGGATAAGCCAAAATCAGGCTTTTTTGAAAGTCTGAAAGCGGTGCTTATTAATCCAAAGTTCTGGATATACGGCATCGCGAACGCCGCGTTTGCCGCCGCCTTCTCGCTTATTCAGGCGGGTGTGCCGTTTTATGTAAAGTATTATCTTGAGGTTGACGGCGGCAAGACTACTATTTTATTAGGTACGGCAATACTAAGTGTTGTTATCTTTATACCGTTTTGGGTAAAGATTATTAAAAAAATCACCTTAATGCCCGCGTGGAGGCTTTCATTCGCTATTATAGCCGTATGTATGATACCGCTTTATTTTACTAAAAACCTTATCGCCGCAGTTTTGGCACTTTTACCGGTAGGTTTTGGCGTTGCAGGCGTATCAGCCACAATGGATGTTGTAGCGGCGCGGATATTAGACGAGGACGCAAAGAAATACGGCGTACAGCGCGAGGGTACATATTCAAGCCTTATTGGTGTATTAAATAAAACGAGCGGGCTGTTCACCGCGCTCGGATATTTTCTCGTTGATAAAATTTACGGCTATGTAAACGGTGAAAATCCGGGGGCAAGTCCTGACGGGGCGGCGCGCTTCTTGACGGTAATTTTCCCGATTATTCTTTTCATTGTTGCGGTAATTTTCTCGAAATTCCTGAAATTTAATGAAGCGGAGCATAGGGATAGCTTGACTGACGATGAAAAGGTTGCTGTCGAGAATTAAAGGAGGAAAATATGGCGCTTCTAACAATGCATTTTAATTCAATAGAGCTTAAAATGCACACACTCGTTAATGTAATAATTCCCGATTCGGTTCGTATGGATAACAAGCCGCTTTCTGAGAGAAAGGTGTTATGGCTTTTACACGGTCTGTCGGACGACGGCACGGCGTGGCTGCGTTTTTCGCGGATAGAGCAGTACGCGCAAAAATACGGACTCGTCGTCGTGATGCCCAGCGCGGGCAGAAGTATGTACTGTGATAATGTGTTAGGACAAAACTACTTTACGCACATAGCCGAGGAGCTTCCGGACTACCTGTCGCTCGTATTCGGGCTTTCGCGCAAGAGGGAGGACAATTTCATCGCCGGACTTTCCATGGGCGGGCTTGGCGCCGCGAAAATCGCGCTGACATATCCCGAGCGCTATTTCGCGATGGGCAGCTTTTCGGGGCTGCTTGAACTCGGTTCGTTAGTGTATGTGGTTAACGATGATATGAGAAATGAATTTCCGTTTATGCTTGAGGCTCTTAACGATATTGACGGCTCTCCCTTGAACCCACCGGCGCTGCTTGACGCAAAACGGGATAAGGACTTAAAAATGTACATAACGTGCGGACTTCAGGACAATCTGCTTGTAACCAATTACGCGTTCAAAGAGCGCGCCGACGAACTCGGTATAAAAGTCCGCTATGTGTTTGAGGACGGGACCCACGAATGGGGGTACTGGGACAGGCATGTGCAGCTGTTTTTAGATTTCGCGCTGTCTTGAGGAGAACGGTATGTTCGAGTTTAAGTATGCTATAAGCGACGCGGATTATATCGAGTTTAACATATACCACCTGTTAAACTCGTCGGTCAGCAGGGGGTACAGCCGTTTTCTTCGATGGAGCGTACCGCTGATATCCGCTATGATGCTCGTTCCCTTTTTAAGCGTAACAAATGATGCTGGATTATCGCTGTTAATACTTTTATTGACAGTAATGTCCGCCGTATGGGTAATATCTTATAAAAAAATAATGAGCAGCTCCGTCAAGCTGTATATTGAAAGAATTAAAAAAACCGGTAAGCCGCCGTACGGCAGTGATATTATACTGAAATTTACGGACGAATACATTATTCTGATTACCGAGGACGAAGAAACAAAAACGAGATACAAAAAAATAGAAAAGATTGTCATAGCAAACAACGCGGTATATGTATATGTAAACGTACTGGCGGCGTATATCATTCCGCGCAGGGCGTTTACCGGCCCCGCGCAGCAGCATGAATTCTTATACTTCTTAGAAAATAAGGCGAACCATTTAATCAGACTGCCCGCGGCGAATATACGGTAGAAAAAATCCGAAAGAAATCTAACACACCCGTACAGCTCGCACGGGTGTGTTTTTGCATATTTGGCGGAGACAGCAGGGTATAAGGTTCACCTTTTTGAAGGCTCCTTTCCCCGCATCCTGTCAGTGACACAACATACCACAGGAGGGGCAGCAAGTCCAGAAAAATTATTTTGTTTTAACAAGAATAACAGTACCGATAATTTGCCTTATGCCTTTTTCGAGAGGACAGCGGATGGTGCGGTGCGCGATATTACGGACGAATTGCCGTTTGATGTGCCGGAGAGTTGGGAGTGGGTGCGGCTGGGGAGTATATGTAATGTGGCTCGCGGCGGTTCGCCACGACCTATTCAAGAATTTTTAACAACAGCCCCGAACGGGATAAACTGGATAAAGATTGGAGATACCGATATTGGCGGAAAATATATTTTTAGTACAAAAGAAAAAATTAAACCAGAAGGTATTTCCAAAAGCCGAATAGTTCATGCTGGAGATTTTTTGCTCACAAACTCGATGAGTTTTGGCAGACCATACATCTTAAAAATTGATGGGTGTATTCATGACGGATGGCTGGTGCTCAACGACTACCAGACTGCACTTGACATAGATTTCTTTTATTATTTATTATCTTCAAAATTTGCGTATTATCAATTTTGTGGTCAAGTGAGTGGTGCGGTCGTCAAAAACCTTAATAGCGACAAGGTGGCGGACGCAATGTTCCCCCTCCCACCCCTTGCCGAGCAACATCGTATCGTCGCTCGTATAGAAGAATTGCTCCCCCACATCGCCGCCTACGATACTGCCGAGCAAAAACTGACCTCCCTCAACACAACGTTCCCTGACCGCTTGAAGAAATCCATACTCCAAGCCGCTGTACAGGGCAAGCTCGTCAAACAAGACCCTGCCGACGAACCGGCATCCGTGCTTTTAGAACGCATACGGGCAGAAAAAGAAGCGTTAATCAAGGCGGGGAAAATTAAGAAAAGCAAAAACGAAAGCGTCATTTTCAGACGGAATAATTCTCATTATGAGAAGCAGGGTAATTTGGAGCGTTGCATCGACGATGAAATCCCGTTTGATATTCCGGAAAGTTGGGCGTGGACACGGCTGGGAAGTATAGTTAATTATTCGATGGGCAAGACCCCGCCTCGAAAAGAAACCGATTATTGGGGCGATGCGCATCAATGGGTTTCTATCGCAGATATGATTCCTGATGGCGTAATCACTGCAACGAAAGAAAGCGTGAGTGATTGCTCTTATGAGAAAATATTTAAGGGTAAAAAGAGCTTGTCAGGCACGCTTTTAATGAGCTTTAAGTTGACTGTTGGCAAGGTGTCTATGCTTGGAATTGATGCGTTTCACAACGAAGCGATCATATCCATATATCCGTATAT
>CAZQXZ010000010.1:0-3320 GCA_964597515.1 uncultured Eubacteriales bacterium
AAGGTTTGATAAAACATCACCCGTATAATTAGCAGCGGCATAAGGTTTGACGGCAGAGATATGATAAAGGCGGTTACCGGCGAGGGGATAAGGCAGGAGAGCGAGTTTTATATAACCGAGGCGACATGGATGAGAAAGCACGGCTGGCGCACTCCCGAGTGGAAGCTTATGATAGCGCTCGAGCCTGATTTCCATTATAAACCGCCTGTCGAGCTTTACAATCTGACAGACGACCCGCGCGAGCTGAATAATATAGCCGACAGGGAACCCGAGGTTGTAAAATTCCTTACGGCGAGGATGGAAGCCCATATAAAAAAGAGGGAAAAAGAGACCGGCAGGACAAATCCGATGTATACAAATCTTGACTGGAACGGCTTCGGCAGACCCTTCGAGTCCTCGGATGAGGCTTATAACAATTTGCATATAGGCGACCCCGAGGCTGCGAAAAGGCTTCAGGCGAAGCTTGCCGAAATCGGAGTCGAAGACTAAAATCCGGAAGGGGCGAATGAAATGCAGCGCTGCTGTGTTATCGGAATGGGTCATATCGGACATAATCACGCGAGGGCGTATACAGAGTGTGACAGGGCGATTCTTGCCGGCGTATGCGACAGAATTCCCGAAAGGGCGAAAAGTGCCGGTGAGAAATTTGGCGTGCCGTATTTTTTGAGCGCAGCACAGATGCTTCGCGAGCTTCAGCCCGACATATGCAGCGTTTCGACGGGCGGCTTTGAATACGCGAGCGACCATTTTGAACCTACGATTGAAGCCTTAGAGGCCCGCTGCCATGTGCTTGGCGAAAAGCCTATCAGCAACAGTTTAATTGAAGCGCAGAAAATGGTGGATACGGCAAAAAGGCTGAACCGCTGTTACGGCATAGACCTCAACCACCGCTTTACACCCGCCGCGAGGCAGGCTAAAAAGTGGCAGGAGGAAGGGAAAATAGGCGAGCTGCTTTTCTGCAATATGGCTTTATGGATAGGCAGAAGCGACCCGCTTGACACGCCCTTTTACCACTTAAAGGCGCTAAACCCGCACAGCGTAAACATTATGCAGTATTTCTGCGGCAGCGTTAAAGAGGTTTCCTGCTTTGCGCTCAAGGCGTCGGGCAGGGAGATTTATTCCACGGCGTCCGTCAATATGAGGTTTGAGTGCGGCGCCGTAGGTCATCTGACAAGCTCCTATGACATCAAAAGGGGTCATCCTATGGAAAGGTGCGAGGTCGCGGGAGTTGAGGGGCGGTTCATATTTGAGGATATGTGGCGTGAAGCCGTTCTTTATCCGGCAAATTCCTGGGTCAAGGAGGTCTATACAAATCCGGTGTTCGGCGGGTTTGAGGGCTTTTACGATACGTTCAGGGACAGAATTTTTGCCTTTGTGCGTCAGGTTGACGATAAGGCAAGCCCCGAAAGCATAGACGGAAGCGGCAAAGAGGGTCTTGAAGCCGCAAGAGTCATACACGCCGCCATACAATCCATAAAGGAAAACGGAGCCGTTGTAAACGTCGCCTCTGTAATCGAATAAAAAATTGTGCCAAGGCACAGCGAAAGGAATGGAGTAAATGTCCGGTAAACCCTTAAAGGTCGGAGTCGTCGGTATGGGCGGCATAGGCAATACCCACGCGAGATGTCACAGCGAGGATGCGCTTTCGCATCTTGTCTGCGTGTGCGATCTCAGAAAAGACAGGGCGGACGAAGCCGCCGAAAAATACGGTGTCGGAGCGTTTTACAGTCTTGAAGAAATGCTTGACGCGCATCCCGAGCTTGATATCGTGGACGTTACAACGGGAGGACTTGAAAACGGAAGCTGGCATTTTGAGCCTGTAATGCAGGCGCTCGACGCGGGCAAGCATGTTTTAACGGAGAAACCTATTTCAAACAATATTCTTGAAGCGCGGGAAATGGTTGACTTCGCCGCGAAGAAAAATCTGTATCTCGGCTGTAACCTGAACCACTTTTTTTCCGAGCCTGCGGACAGGGCGAGGGAGTATATCGCAAACGATAAAATAGGCGAGCAGATTTACTGCATCAACAAAGTAGGCTTTAACGGCAGCACCATAAACTCTGTGGAGATTGACAAAAACTCGCGCTGGCAGCTGCCCTACTCCCACGCGAAGGCGTTTTTGACCCATCCCTTCTCCGTGATGCGCCATTTCTGCGGCGATGTTACGCATATACAGGCGTTTATGGACAGACCCGGCGCGCGCAAACAGTCGAACGACCTGATGCTTTCGGTACAGAGCATACATATGAGGTTTCAAAACGGCTGCGTTGGATACCTGCTTTCGCAAAGGGGCGACGCATGCTTCGGGCTCGGCGGCTGGTGGAGCTTCGAGCTTGCGGGCACGAAGGGCACCTTCTGTATCGAAAACTGCGTCGAGACCATTACATATTGGGAACATGAAAAGGAGCCTGTGATAACAAACACGGGCGTTACGGATTTCGGGGCTACGTTTCCCATAAGAATTCACGCGTTCCTTGAGGACGTCTCCAACAACGTTCCCAGAGAGCATTTAAGGGCGAGCGGCAGGGACGCTTTGGCGACGATGGAATACATTTTCGCGGCGATAGACTCCTTTGAATCCGGCGGGGAAATTGTCCGCCCGCACGCGCTTCCGGCGTACCACGGAGATTTTACAATTATTAAATAACGCTTTGAGGATATCCTTATGAAACACTCGCCTGATTTTGACCTTGAAACAAGAAAATATATAGCCGAGGGTGTCCGCTATATAGCGGACACCTTTAAGGGTCATGACGCGAAGGGCATGTGCGAGTACGATACGGCGCAGTATTTAAGGGGTGTATTGGAGAGTTTTTCGGACAGCGTGTCTCTCGGGGACGTCGTTTACCGTCCCGGAGCGGACAGGGCTGCTTACTGCGCTCCCGCGGCTGTAATGGTTTTTTGCTCGGCGGCGTTCTTTATGACGCGGTTTTCAAGTTCGCCCGCATTTCCGGTTACGGCGGTTGTTTTCGGGCTGTCAGCTCTTTGCTGGTTCGTCTACGGCTTTATATTCGGAAAACCCGCGGGCAGCTTCCTTCTTAAAAAGGGAAAGGGCGGGAACGTATACGCCGTACGCAACGCCTCGTCGGGCGCGAGTAAACGGGTTATCATCTGCGCCGATACGGACAGGGCGTATGAGTACCGTTATTCGACGGGACTGCCGGCGGACGCGCTTTTTATTTTTACAGTTGTTTACGCGGCGGCGATGCTGTTTTCGGTGTTGACATTCCTGTTTTATCTCGGAGCCGGACTTCCCGGAGCAACGGGCGCCTGGGCGGTCGTTACGGTTGTTCAGCCGTGCCTTTGCGCGGTTTATGTCC
>CAZQXZ010000010.1:3330-17140 GCA_964597515.1 uncultured Eubacteriales bacterium
TTTCGCGCAAAAGGACTGTACGGGGGGCGGCGCACAACCTAACGGGCGTTATGGCGGCGATAGGCGTAATGAAGGAGCTGTCGGACAGCGCGTACAGGTATAAGGATACAGAGGTTGCCTGTCTTTTAACCTGCGCTAAAAACTCGGGGCAAAGAGGGGCGGCGTCGTTTATAAAGCAAAACTCCAAAGAGCTGAAAAAAATCAGGACGACGGTTATCGTGCTTGAGTCCTTGTCCAAGACAGACGAGATAGCCGTCGCTTTGCGCGACGAGTCGGGACTGTTTAAAATCTCCGGCGAGCTTTTTCCCGTCATATCGCACGCGGCGAACAACGTCGGAGTGAAAATAAAGAAAGCGCCGTTAAAGCTCGGTGTTACGGACGCGGCAAGGTTTATCCGTGCCGGCGCGCCGGCTGCCGTGATAAGAGGCGTCGGGAAAAAGTCGAGGCGGTATTATCCGAACCGCTTTGACGGCGTAAGGTCGGTAAACTCCGAGTGTGCCGAGAAGGTCATGCGAACGGTGATTGAAACCGTTAATATTTTATCGGAGCAGATGTAATAAAAAACCGCTTTAAGGCAAGAATAAAAACAAAAGCAAAAGGATGTTTTTATGAATGCCGGAATAAAAACAGCGGCGAAAAAAGCCGTGCAAGGGAAGACGGGAAAGCTGTTTCTCGTTTCCCTTTTCGCGCTTTTTTTAAGGCTGCTGCTCGTTTCAATATGTGTTTTTACGGTTTACGCGCTCTCGGCAAAAACGGTTCAGAGTTATATAAACTCGTTTTGTCCCAACCTTTTCGCCGCCTATATGATTTATCTCGCGTTTGCCGTGCTGCTTCTCTTGGCTATTCAGACAGCCGCGGCGATACGGCTCGGAGAGATTGAGTATTACGGCATTTTGGCAGGCGGCGGCATAGCGGGATTTTCCGTCCTGTTCGCGCACTGTTCTCCGTTTCGCGCCTTAAAGGCGTTAACGCTGTATGTCACCGTATCGGTATTCAAGCTTTTATGGCTTTTTGTGATGCTGCTGCCTTCGGCGGGAATAGCCGCGGCGGCTTTCGGGCTGTATTACGGCGGTCCGGTATCGGTAAAGGTGTTTTTGGTTTTGTGTGTTGCAGCCGTGCTTTTGCTATGCGCCGGACTGATTTGCTGGTACCTTTATGTACAGAAATACTGTTTTGCCGCGCTTTTTTGCGCCAAGAACAAAAGCTTTTCGCCGCACAGCGCGATAAGACGCAGCATTGCCGTGTTCGACCGCTCGGCGCTGAACCCCGCCCTGCTTAAAATAAGTCTTTTTATACCGCTGATTATGTGCGTCCTGATTTTTCCCGCGGTATATATATTTCCGTATATAAGGATGAATATGGCGTCGCTGTACACAGAGAGCAAAAAGAACGCAAAGCTTATAACGCGTCCGGCGGAAAAAAAGCCGGTCGTACTCCATACAAAAAAGTCGTATAACTGGTGACAGTCCCAAAAAAATATGTTATTATGATTAACGAACAAAGCCGCTTTATAAGATGTGAGCAAAGCGGCTTTGTCAAATATATCAGGCATAGAGGTTTTTCGATGTATGAGGTAGTTTTTTGGGATTGGAACGGAACGCTTATAGACGACTGCGGCGCGGCTCTTTCGTGCGTCAACGAGATGCTTGACGGGACGGGGGACAGCCGCATAGACATAGAAAGGTATTACTCGCTTGTCGATACCCCGATAATCAAATTTTACATAGGTCTTTACGGCAGGCAGCGGCTTGATATGAATAAAATATCGCGCGATTTTCACAACGCCTACGAGCGCAGGTTAGACGGCATAGATCTTATGGAGGGCGCGCGAAAAGCGCTGTCCCGCAACAGGGATATGGGGTTAAAACAGGTGATAATAACGTCCTCGCATACGGACGAGGTTAAGGAGCTGACAAAGCGTTACGGTATTGACGGCTATTTTGAGGACGTCATAGGCGCCTTTGATAAATTAGCGAAGGGCAAGACGCAGCGCGCCGTGGAGTATTTTAAGCATAAGCGCTATAACGCGAAAACAGCTGTTATGGTGGGCGATACGCTTCACGATTTTGATACGGCAAACGCATTGGGAATAGACTGTGTTCTGATAACAAAGGGTCATCAGGGCGCGAAAATTCTAAAAAGCGCCGGCTGCCCTCTGATAGACAGCCTTGACGAGCTGACAGGAATAATAGAAAAGGGTACAAGCATCGGACGACTCCCGCCGCCTTAACCGTTTCCGAGCAGCTTTGAAACGGTCTTTTGACGCGTTTCCTCTAAGAGGTCAAAATCCATAGCGTCTATATAATATTTTTCCATTTCGTCGTGAACCAGCTTCGCCGTCCTCAGCTTTTCGACGGCTTCGCCTATAAGCTCCGACTTCGCTTTTTTGTTGAAGCCGGCGTACTCTTTTTTCCGGTCGAGGGCTTCGGTGTCGAGAAAACGCGCGCCGTGAATTTGTCTGCCGAACTCCTTGGGAGCCGGATGGTATGAATTCGAGGAATATATGCAAAGCGAAAGCTCGGGTATAAAGATATGTTCGATTTTTTCTTTGGGGAACAGCGGGCAAAAGCAGGCGATGACGTCAAATCCGTTTTGAAGGGCGTGCGCGCATACGCCTGCTGTAATATAAGGGGACGCGCAGGAGAACTCATCCCTAATAACAATGATTTTTTCGGCGAGGGCGACGACGGTATCGCCGAGCACAACCACTCCGCACGGCGTTACGGCGCTGAGAAAACGTCTGTGCAGTCTGCCGCCTCCTTTTTTACAGATGCCTATTTCACGCGCGCACAGCCTTGTTATATATCTGTCGAGCTTTTCCCTGTCTAAGGCGCGCGCCGCCGTTTTCAGGTTTTCCATATCAAAGCGCGACGCCACATACAGAAAATCGGCGGCCTTTTTATGAAGACGGGAATTTTGAAGCGTAAGGCTTGTCAGCAATTCTTTGTTTTTCCTGAGCAAAGAGCTGTCCCAGAAGGCGCCGAGGTTTACGATTTCCTCACATATGCCGGGCAGCACAGGGTCCATAACATGGGGCGCGGTGCCGTCGAAAATTCCGGAATTCAGATCCGGAAACAAAACCGCGTCGAGCGAGGACGGGTCTGAGGCACAGACTATTCTGTGTACCGTGAAGCCCTCTTTTTCTATCTCGTCGGCGCACTTTTTCATAAATGACGATTTGCCTGTTCCGGGACCGCCCTTCAAAATAAAATACCTCCCGCATTCGGACGGAACATATGCCTGCGGGAAATATGAAACATACTCTCGAGCGTTAGCCGCGCCGAGGAAAAACTTAATATCGAGCATTCTATCACCCCAAAACTTATTACTCTATATAGTATGCCCCCGCCGGCTTGAATGACACTTCACAGGCTGTTGTAAAACAGAAAAAACTATGGTATATTAATATAAGAAAACGCTTTAAAAGAGGAGAAAAACAGATGTATTTAAGAGAGCCGTGCTTTGATATAGACGAGCTTGTAAAGGAAAATCTTCATGTGCATACGGCATTTTCCGGCTGCGCGAAGCCCGAAGTGAGAATAAAGCTTATTGTGGCGAAGGCGGAGGAATTAAAGCTTGGGAAAGTAGCCCTTGTCGACCATTTTAACCATGCCGACACGCCTATGATCGAGAAAAATACGGCGGACAGGTTTATTGTAAGGCTGACGGGTACGGAAATACCGTTTCTGTTTGGGGCGGAGCTTTCGGCGTGCGGAGTCGGCAAATGGCTTGACAGCGACGAAACAAACGGTGCGCTCGACTACCGTCTGTATGCGGCTAACCACTACCATTTAGAAATTTGGGAGCAGCCCGGGGAAAAAACGCCGCGCGGCTACGCAAAGCACACGGTAGAGGTTTTGACCGCGCTTATTAAAGCCGAGCGGGCGGACTGTATAGCGCATCCCATACACGGCGGCTATGTGCGCGCGCTTGAGGATAAAAACTCTCTTGCCGCCGCCGTAACGGACGAGGAGCTTTATTCCCTGATGCTGCTCGCGAAAAAGCACCGCGTCGCGTGGGAAATAAATATCGGCGAAGCGCTTGCCGACCGCGAGCTTACAAAGCGGCTGTGGCGCTTCGGCAAGGAAATAAACTCTGTTTTCCATTTTGGGACCGACGCGCATCACCTTGACGGAATGGATACGCAAACGCATATTGACGAGCTTCGGCAACTGCTGAAATAAGACTGGAAAACATTAATAATTAAAGATAAAATACAAAAGCCGAACTGTGTTGACATCAGTCGTGAAAAGTGTTATTCTGTGAAACGGTGTATCAGCAGAATGAGCTGCCAAAAAGGCGATTTTGCCAAATATTTTCAACCGGAAGGATTGTTTTGTGAATGAACAAAAAGAAAGCCATGCAAAGGAGAAAACGTGTTTTAAAGCAAAGGATTGCACTGTTTATATGTATGTTTGTATTGCTTATATCCGGTGTCGCCGTCATTGCGAAGAATGCCGGCGTGTTTGGGGGAGACCATAATGACAATAACTCCCTGCCGTTATCCGACAGCGGTTCGGCTTCATCTGATTTGACCGTATCGGCGCCTTTTGATACCGAAAGCAAGCAACCCACGCAAGCGCCGTCAAGCCAGACGCAGCCCAAGACCTCCGCGAATAAAACGACTACAAAGACGCCAACGAAAACGACTACAAAGACGCCTGCGAAAACGACTACGAAAACAACCACCGCAGTAAACGTCACGCCCGAGCGTGTCAACAAAATGGCCGATAAAATCCTTGACGAGCTGCAGATAGAAGGACTGAGCGTCGAGGCGAAGGCAAAGAAAATTTATACATGGGTGCGAAAAAACGTTGGTTATGTCTACCACGGCGAAAAGGGAGACGTGTATAAAGGCGCGTATAATGCGTTCACGAAAAAAAGCGGAGACTGTTATACATATTATGCCGTATCCGAGGTATTGCTGACCCGCGCGGGTATAAAGAATATGGGCGTGACGCGCGTCGGGGGAAAAACAAAGCATTTTTGGAATATCATCCAGACGGAAGACGAGCTTTGGTATTTTTACGACAGCTGTCCGAGCTCCAAATCAAAAAGGGATACGCACTTTTTTACCGTAAAAGTTGCGAAAGAAGAAACGTCTGTCAGGGGCAACAACTATTATGTTTACAACGAATCGCTGTATCCGGAGGTCGTCGCCGAATGAAGACGTTAGGCATAATCGGCGGCATGGGACCGAGGGCTACCGCGCGGTTTTATGAGCTTGTGACCGTAATGAATTCGGCGCGAAGCGACCAGGAGCATTTTGACGTTATAATCGTCAGCTATCCGTCAATCCCCGACCGAACGAAATTTCTGCTGGGCGAGAGCGGCGAAGACCCGGTGCCGAAAATCAACGAGGCGGGAGCGATGCTTGAACGCTGCAAAGCGGATTATATCGCTATACCGTGCTTTACCTCCCACTGTTACGCTGACAGGTTCAGCTTTGGCGTGCCGCTGATAAGCATTGTAGACGAAACGATAGAGGAATTAAAACGCCGCGGTATTGAGAGGTTCGGACTGATGGCGACAGAGGGAACGGTGAAAACGGGACTGTTCGCACGCGCGGCGGGAGCGTCGGATTTGGAAATAATTACGCCCGGCACGGACGCTCAGCGGACGGTGACGGATATTATTTATAATCGGATAAAACGAAACCTCCCGCCGGATACGGACGCGTTTGAAGGCGTCGCCGCGTCACTGCGGCAGCGCGGCGCCCAGGCGATTGTTTTAGGTTGTACGGAGCTGTCGTTAGTTCCGATGCGCGATGGGGAAAACGGTTTTCTCGATCCGCTGAAAATATTGGCTCAACGCGCGATTGCGCTGTGCGGGGGACAGGAGTAGTATGCAGCGAAATTTATTGGAGTATTTGGACGGGAGCGAACCGCGGTATCCGGATAAGGCGGCGTTTACGGACGGATGGGACACGCTGACGTTTCGTCAGCTGCGCGGCGCGTCCCGGGCGGTCGGCTCTTTCCTTATATCGAAAGGCTACGCGCGCGAACCGGTGGTTGTTATGATGGACAAGCATCCGGATATGATAGCGGCGCAGCTCGGCGTTTTGTACGGCGGATGCTTTTATGTGCCGCTTGACAGAGAGCTGTCGTCATACCGTGTGCAAAACATTCTTGACTCGCTGCGCCCGCGCGTAATGATAGCGGACGAAAAAAACAAAGAATTTGCCGAAACACTCGGCTTTGACGGTGAAATTTATCTGTACGCAAAGCTTGCCGGAGCAGAGATTGACGAGGCGGCGCTCGAAACGGCGCGCAATCGGTCGCTTGATACGGATATAGCGTATATCGTGTACACCTCGGGTTCGACAGGCGTGCCAAAAGGCGTCGCCGCGAGTCACCGCAACGTAATAGACTACATAGACGCCCTAACGGATATTCTCCGTATAGACAGCGCGACCGTGTTCGGAAACCAGACGCCGCTGTATGTGGACGCGTCCTTAAAGGAGCTTTACACAACCTTAAAAACAGGGGCTTGTACGGTGATTATCCCAAAGCCGCTGTTTTCCGTTCCGTTAAGGCTCGTGGAGTTTTTAAACGAATACAAAATCAACACGGTATGCTGGGTTGTGTCCGCTCTTGTGATGATTTCCGGCTTCGGCGTACTCGATAAAATAAAGCCCGAGCATCTTAAAAACGTGATATTCGGCAGCGAGGTTTTCCCCATTAAGCAGTTTCGGCTTTGGCGCGCGGCGCTGCCGGACGCGCGGTTCGTAAACCTTTACGGACCTACGGAAACAACGGGGATGTGCTGCTGGCATGAGGTCACAAATCAGGTTGAGGACGTTATTCCCATAGGAAAACCGTTTCCCAATACGGAAATCCTGCTGATAGCCGACGGGAAAACGGTGACGCGGCCGAACACAGAGGGCGAGATATACGTTCGCGGCAGCCGTGTCGCGCTCGGGTATTACGGCGACAGTAAACGTACCGCAGAAGCGTTCGTGCAAAACCCCGCGCATACGCTTTATCCGGAAACTGTATACCGCACCGGCGATTTGGCGAAATACAACGCCGACGGCGATCTGATATATATTTCACGCAGCGACCATCAGATAAAGCATATGGGCTACCGCATCGAGCTGTCTGAGATTGAGGCGGCGGCATGCGATATTTCGGGCGTAGCGGCGGCATGCTGCGTGTTCGACGCGCAATCCGGCAGACTGACGCTTTGGTTCACGGGAGAAGCGAATTCAAAAACCCTGTCCGGAAAGCTCAGAGAGTGCCTGCCGCGCTATATGCTGCCCGCGCGAATACAGCCGCTGGACGCGATGCCGCTGACGCTCAACGGAAAAATAGACCGCGTGGAGCTTACTAACCGTGCCAAGGGGATTTGAATATGGACAGATTGATTAACATTTTAACCGAAATACGCGACGATGTGGACTTTCATACATGCGAAGCGATGATTGACGACGGAATTCTTGATTCGTTTGATATTATTGCTCTTGTCGCCGCGCTCGACGAGGAATACGGTATTGAAATCGGGGCGGAAGAGCTGATACCTGAAAATTTTAATTCCGCAAAAGCAATACTCTCCATGATTGCGCGGCTGACGGAGGAACAGGCGTGAGTTTTGTATCGCTGCCGTTTTTTTTATTCATCATCCTGCTTGTGCCATTGTATTATCTGCCGTTTAGAAAGGTACAGTGGCAATTTTTGCTTGCCGCAAGCTTCGTGTTCTATATGTATTCGGGATGGATGAATTTTATCTACATAAGCGTGACAATACTGACGACATATTTGGCTACGATGTATATGGAGCGCCTGAGAACCAAGGCCCTTCCGAAACCTGAAATCAAAAAACGGCGCAGGAATGTGATGACGGCGTGTCTGATATTAAATCTCGGCATACTTGCCGTTTTTAAGTATTCCCCGCTGTCGTTCCCGTTGGGACTGAGCTTTTATACGTTGCAGACGATGGGGTATCTTATTGACTGTTACCGCTCGAAAGACGCGTCGTTTACCGAGTGCAACATCTTTAAGCTTGCGCTTTTTACATCGTTTTTCCCGCAGCTCATCCAGGGACCTATAAGCCGCTTCGGCGACCTGCGCCAGACGCTCTACGGCGGTCACCGTATGAATTACGGGGATTTTTCAGCGGGAATAACGCGCGCGCTGTTCGGGCTGTTCAAGAAGATAGTAATCGCCGACCGCCTGATGCCTGTTATGGAAACATACCCCGCCTTAGCGGTTTTTCTGTACGCCGCGGTTATTTACTGCGACTTTACGGGCGGTATAGATATGACGATAGGCGTCGCGCGTATGCTCGGAATAAAGTTGGCGGAGAATTTCGATTATCCGTTTTACTCAAAATCGGCGGCAGAATACTGGCGGCGCTGGCATATGACGATGGGCGGCTGGTTCCGCGACTATATCTTTTACCCGCTGTCGATATCAAAGCCTATGCGCAAGCTTATAAAGCCGTCGCAAAAACTGCTCGGCAGCAATGTGGGCAAGCGCGTACCCGTGTGGGTGGCGACGATGGCGACATGGTTGGCGACGGGCATCTGGCACGGCGCGAGCTGGAATTTTGTCGTATGGGGTCTTTTAAACGGTTTTATCATCTTAGTTTCGCAGGAGCTGACTCCGTTATATAAAAAATTTCACTCGCGGTTTCCGGCGCTTACCGCGTCGAAGCCTTACGCGGCTTTTCAGATTGCGCGCACATTCTGCCTGACAGCTCTGATAAGAGGACTGGACCTTTTCTCAATTTCAGGGACGGACTCAAAAATGGGACTTGCCGAGTGGCTCGTCTGTGCGGCGGGAATAGGCGTTCTGATACTTGCGGGATTTGTGCACAGGAAAAAGCCGGACGCTTTTCAGGGACCGATTTTCCGCCTGTGCGCCTGCTTAGTACTGATATTGGCTGTTTTAGTGTTTGGCGTGTACGGAACGGGTTATGATATAAGCGGGTTTATCTATACGAAATTCTGATGATTTTACGGCTGTTGATCCGGAGGGATAATTTATTGTGCGCTTTATGAAATATTTTGCGGTAATACTGGCGTTTATACTGCTGCTCTCGGGTACGCAGCGGCTTTTGGAGCCGAAATATATGACAGGCGTTTACGACGGGGCGCTTATAGCCGAGTATTATAAAGAGGCGAAGAACCACGAGGTTATTTTTATAGGCGACTGCGAGGTGTATGAGAACTTTTCGCCCGCGGAGCTGTTTCGCTCATACGGTATCACGTCCTATATACGCGGCTCGGCGCAGCAGCTTATCTGGCAGAGCTATTACCTGCTGGAGGACACTTTACGGTATGAAACGCCGAAGGTCGTGGTTTTTAACGTGCTGTCCATGCAGTACAAAGAGCCGCAAAGCGAGGAGTACAACCGGCTGAACCTTGACGGTATGCGCCTGTCGTTATCGAAAATACGCGCGGTAAACGCGTCCGTGACAGAGGGTGAGAGTAAATTAAGCTACCTGTTCCCGCTGCTGCGCTACCATGACCGCTGGCGGGAGCTTGACAGCTCGGATTTCAAATACTTTTTTACGCGAAACTCGGTGGGTCATAACGGGTATCTGATGCGCAACGACGCCAAGCCCTTAACCATTGTGCCCGAGGGCAAAAAGCTGGCTTCTTACGAGCTGAGCGGAGACTGCTGGGCATATTTAGATAAAATGAGGGAGCTGTGCGCCGAAAAAGGTATTACGCTTGTTCTGATAAAAGCGCCGACGATATGGCCGCACTGGTATGAAGAGTGGAGCGTGCAGCTTGATGATTACGCCGCGCGGCACGGTTTGCATTATTATAATATGCTGACGGCAAAAGACTTGGAAATCAACTGGGATACCGACACATACGACGCCGGTCTGCATATGAATTTGGCGGGCGCCGAAAAATGCGCGCGCTGGATAGGCGCGAAGCTGTCGGAGATTTCTGAACTGGAGGACTGCCGCGAAAATGCGGAAATAAACAAGCTTTGGGAAGAAAAAATAGCTAAGTACGAGCGGATGAAGGAAATTCAGTTTGAGGAACTAAAACGGGACGGAAAAATAAGCACATATATTTACTAAGGAGCGTTAAGAATGAAATCAATGAAACTTATGGTTATTTCTGTTATATGCGTATCTTTTATCGCGGCGCTGTCAGGCTGCAAAGGGAACACGAACGGACCGGGAAGCACCGAGCCGACCGGAAACGCGGTCGTCCAGGGGTACTTGTTTAATTATAAAGGAAACGATGTATTGCTCGGAGCGAAGGCGGATGATTTTATAGCCGCGGCAGGGCAGCCGGACGACGTTTTCGAAGCGCCGAGCTGCGCGTTCGACGGCGTGGACAAAATCCTCTACTACCCGGGCTTCCTAATCAACACGTTTCCCGATGAAGGCGTGGATTATATCCTGTCGGTCGAAATTAAGGACGGCGGCGTATATACGGCGGAGGGACTTACGTTAGGCGCACAGCGTGCGGACGTGATTGAGAAATACGGCGAGGCGGCGAGCGAAACAGACACGAGCTTAATATACGAGAAGGGCGACATGACCCTGAGCTTTATTTTTGAAAACGATCAGGTATCGGCTTTGACTTATTACTATAAGGTACTGTCCTGATAATTTAATCGAAATCGTTATATTCGGAAGCAGATGGAGAAAACCGGATATAACAAAGAGCTTACAGAGCGATACGCCGAAGAGGTAAAGATTTTAATTGCACAGGCGAAGGCGTTTTGGAGCTTTGACGTCCAATAGCCTGTTTGATCAATAAACCGGACAGCTCATAATCCCGAGTTGTCCGGTCAAAATTATTTTCGGCGTTTATATCATAGGTTTGTTTGAAAATACGGGTAAAATTTTATGTCTTCAACCATCATATGTCCATAGACGACGTCGTCCACCATGAACGAGAACAGGTCGGTCACTTTTATCGTGTCCCCGTCAAAGGATTTTTTAAGGTCTAAAGCCTTTTCAATAAGCTCGCTGTGAATGGCGGCATGCGCGTTCCAATCGGGGTAGCCCGCCTTGCGCTGGGCTTCCTCCTCATATTCAAAATGCTCTTTGATATGCGAAAGCAGCAGGTCAAGCTTTTCGGAAATATCCTCCTTGGCGGCGCGCGTAAGCGCGGCGGCTATCAGCGCGTTTGCGATTTCGAGAATATAGGCGTGCTGGCTGTCGACTGTTTTTTCACCGCACGCCATACTCGGATGCCAGTCCAGACGTACATACGCGACGGGGCGCTCACCGTTGTTCTCAAAGACCGCGACCCGGTTGCGCCCGCGCTCCTTGGCGAGATACAGCGCGTCGTCCACACGCTTGTAAAGCTCGTTGACGGACTCGTTTTCATAACGCTCGGCGACGCCGAAGCTTGCCGTAACAAATCCCGCTTGCGGATGAACCTCGGCTTCGATGTTCTTACGGATTTTTTCCGCGACAGAGAACGCTCCGAACACATCGGTACGCGGCAGAAGTATCATAAACTCCTCGCCGCCCAGCCGCGCGAGCACGTCAGAATTGCGTATGGAAGCGCCTATTACTCCGGCTGTTCGAATAAGAACCTGATCTCCTACCGGATGACCGTAGGTATCGTTTACATACTTAAAATGGTCAAGGTCAACCATAACGACGGACACTTTCTGGCTGTAACGCGTGGAGCGAGCCATCTCGTTTTCCATAACTGCGTCGAGGAAGCGCCTGTTTTTAAGTCCGGTCAGCGGGTCTGTTATGGAGATGTTTTTAATGATTTCCTCATCCTTTTTGCGCCGGCTTATGTCGCGGCAGGAAAAGGTTATGGAGTCGCCGTCCGGACATTCGCAGGCAGCGGGATTGAGCAGTGCCTCAAGCCATACATATTGACCGTCCCCGGAAAGAACGCGAAACTCAAGGGAAACGGGTACCCTTTCCCTGACAGAGCTTTTAAAACGCCCGCTCACACTCTCTCTTTCATCGGGATGTATCAGCTCAAAAAGCGAAAGAGTCTTCACTTCCTCCGGCGAATACCCTAAAACTCTCTTGACGGACGGGCTTATATAATGTATAAAGCCACTGTCGTCCATTCTGCCGATGATATCCTGAACAGAATTATTGAGCAGGCTTGCCTTTTCCTTTTCGGCAATCGCCTGCTTGTCTAACATATCCATCCTCAATGCGACATTCCCGATAATGCCCGCCACAAGAGTCAGAATAGTAAAGCGCAGCAGGGTTTTCAAGTCAAAGCCGGAGCTTGCGATATAGTTTATAACAATATGCGTGCCTCCGAGAAACCCCGCGACGAGATACGCCGCCCTGTGAAACCAGAGTCCCGCGAGGATTACAGGGATGTAATATAGCTGTGTATATACCGTGTCGAGACCAAAATATATGTTTACGACGACAGACACAAAAAAGCACGCCGCGATGAGCGAAAGCAGCAGTAAAAGCTTTCCGTTTTTTCCGGTATTTTCAAAGAGATATTTTTTCATCGGCTGCCTCTTAGCGAATGCCGCAGACCCTGTCGGCGTTCTGAATATAGATGATACCGTTTCCCGGTTCGTCCATTTTAAGCTGCGTGAATATCGAGGATACGATTTTTTCGGCGGTTTCCGACTCCGCCAATATCAGGACGATTTCCTTTTCAGGCTCGATTTCCATTGAAAAGAGCTTGCTTGTCTCATGAATTCCGGACCCTCTCGCGTTCATAATCGTGCCGCCCCTTGAACCCGCATTTTCGGCCGCGGCGACCGCTTCCTCCGCTTTCCCTTTATCTACGATTACCGTAATAATTCGATACATAATTATATTGTCACCTCTTTCGGCTTTTTCATTTTTACAGGATATGCTTTTCATGCCCGCGATACCGCAAATAGACGTCGTAAAAGCGATACCATGGTTCGGTCTGTCAAATTCAAACTCCTTGTGCAGGTCATCCAAAGCGTGAAACGCCGTGTCTTTATCCGCTACTAAAAACACGATTTCCTTCCGGATGTCGGAAAGCCCTAAATAGTCCATAATCCTGCTGTGGGCGGTTCCTTTTCCGAACGCCACCGTCGCGCCCGAAATGCCGTGACGCTTGGCGGATTTTACGATTTTACTGCCCGACCCGTGGTTTACAATAATATAGATCAGCTCATAGTCATATTCGCTGAGATTGATGTCCATTTACGTTTTTCACTCCTTCTTTTTTGGATTTCAACTTAAACACAAGACCTAATATTTGCAAGGCAAGAAGAGGCGTCATCGCTATCATAGCGATAATTCCGAACCCGTCAACTAAAACATTGGCGCCTTCCGTCGCCTCGGCGGCTCCCTGCGCAAACGCTAAAACAAATGTGGCCGCCATCGGTCCGGAGGCCACTCCGCCCGAATCGAAGGCTATCCCGACAAAGAGCGGGGGGGTAAAAAAGGACATCACTACGGAGAGTATGTAACCGGGCAGCAGATAATGCCAAAGCTGTATCGAGGGTACGGTAATTCTCAGCACGGAAAGCGCTACGGCAAGCGCCACGCCTATAGACAGCGACACCATCACGACGCTCCTCTTTACATATCCGCTTGTGATGTCCTCAATCTGGTGAGTCAGTACGGAAACGGCGGGTTCGGCGAGTATCACTACCATTCCTAAAATAAACGCCGCCAGAACGACGTAAAAACTGTTGTCCATAGACGCTAATTTATAGCCCACAACGCTTCCGACCTCCATAAAACCCGCGTTCACGCCCAATAGAAACAAAACCAGACCCGAAAATGTTAAAATTATTCCGAACAGTATTTTTATGAAGGCGCGTTTCGGCATTTTAAACGCGATTTTTTGAAAAACCAAATAAATAATAACTATGGGGGATAAGGCTAAAAGAACCTCGCCGGAAATAACGGG
>CAZQXZ010000010.1:17150-28871 GCA_964597515.1 uncultured Eubacteriales bacterium
GCAGCTTTTGGATGAACGGCGCTATCAGCGAGCCCGTTATAATCTCGTTTGTTTCAAGCGAGCCGGTAATATTCTCGGATTTCGATATGATGCTCATTACCATAACGGCTATAATCGCTCCCGACGAGGCTAAGCCCACCAACCCGAAGCTGTCGTTTTCCGAAGCCTTGCTGTCTTTTTTCAGTTTTGAAACGCCGTATGCGAGCGCCAGCATAAACGGAACCGTTAAAGCGCCGGTAGTAGCGCCCGAGGCGTCGAAGGATATGGCAAGGAACTCGGGCGACGTAAAGAACGCAAGAATAAGTATTAAAGCGTACAAAGCGGTCAGCATTTTATTTAGCGGGATATTTTTGACTATTCTGATAAGCCCCGACGAAAGCAGTGCGGCTACCCCGAGCGATACTACGGCGACAATAAGCAGCTTTGGGATTACTCCCGAGGTGACGGCGTCCACCTGCCCGGCTAAAATGTGAAGGTCAGGCTCCGCTACCGAGATGAAAAAGCCCAGAAGCAGCCCCGCTACGGCGACAATCCAGATTTTATTGGATTTTGCGATAGATTTACCCATATTGTTGCCGATAGGAGTAATGCCGGCGTCTACGCCGATTAAAAAAACCGTCAGCCCGATGATGATAAGCGCCGCGCCGATAAGAAACCTTAACACAAACGGCGTTTCCATAGGAGTCAGCGTAAAATTCAGCAGCACCACTAATACTGTAATTGGAAGAACGGAAAAAACCACCTCTTTAAATTTGGATAAAATAACGTTCAAACAAAAACCTTCCTTTCATTCGCCTCTTTCCTTTTTCACTTTTTTAACCGTATGCGAGTTAATTTATCTTATTTATTATACAATAAAAAAGAGGTTGGTGTCAAACTTAAAAAGAGCTATTGCGGTTTTTCTTAAAAAGGCATATAATCATAGTATAAAACTATGGGACGGTGATTTTTTTGACGCTTCAACAGCTTAAATACATTATTAAAATAGTTGAGTGCGGCTCGATAACCGAAGCCTCAAAACAGCTTTTTATTTCGCAGCCGAGCCTTTCCGCCGCAGTTAAGGAGCTTGAAAAGGAATTGGGAATAGAGGTATTTATCCGCACGTCAAAGGGGATATCTCTGTCTTTGGACGGCAGCGAATTTCTTTCCTACGCGCGTCAAATAATCGAACAGACAGAGCTTATGGAGAGGCGCTATATCGGAAAAAAGCCCGGTAAGCGGCTCTGCTCGGTTTCAACTCAGCACTACGCGTTTGCCGTAAACGCTTTTGTCGAGCTGATTTCGGGGCTTGACGTGGACGAATATGAATTTACGCTCCGTGAAACGAGGACGCACGAGATTATAGAGGATGTCAAAAATCTGCGAAGCGAGATAGGCATACTGTATCTGAGCGATTTCAACGAAAAGGTAATTAACAAGCTTTTAAAAGAAAATCACCTGCGCTTCAATCTTCTTTTTGAGGCGCGGGCGCATGTATTTGTAAGCTCAAAGCATCCTCTCGCACATAATAAGCGCGTAACTCTTGAGGATTTGGAGGACTACCCGTTTCTCTCGTTCCTTCAAGGCGAGTACAACTCCTTTTATTTCTCCGAGGAGATACTAAGCACGGTCCCGCGCAAAAAAACTATTTATGTCAGCGACCGCGCGACTCTTTTTAACCTTTTGACGGGCTTAAACGGATACACTATCTGCTCCGGCGTTTTAAGCGGCGATCTCAACGATGAAAATATCGTTTCGGTGCCGCTTGTTTCCGACGAGAAAATGCACATAGGCTGGATAGCCAGCGACAAATCGCATTTAAGCCCCCTCGCTTTAAGCTACATATCAATACTAAAAAAGCTGATTAGAGAATATAAAACCTAAGACCTCCGCTTCCAAAAAAAACTATGCCCCTATCAGCGAGCTTGTCGCTTCGTAAATCCGATGGGCGATGTAAGGGTTATTCATAGTGTACAAGTGTATTCCGTCAACCCCCTGAGCCAGCAAATCTACAATCTGGTCAACGGCGTAGGCGATACCGGCGTCACGCATCGCAGTCGGATTGTTTTCGTATTTGTCCATCATAGATAAAAATTTCTTCGGAAGATAAACCTTGCAAAGCGTGACCATACGCTCAATCTGTTTTTTGTTGACTACGGGCATAATACCGGCTTCTATCGGAACGTCTATCCCGGCGATGACGGCGCGCTCAAGGAACGAATAGAAATAGCTGTTGTCGAAGAACAGTTGTGTTATAAGCTGACCGGCTCCGGCGTCCACCTTTGTTTTCAGGTTGCGTATGTCCTCAACGAGTGACGAAGTCTCGAAGTGACCCTCGGGATAACAGGCGCCTATTATGTTGAAATTGCCGTTCTCCTTTATAAACGAAACCAAGTCGCTCGCGTACTTGAAATCATTTTTAGGCGCGAAATCGGGGTTCACGTCCCCGCGCAGCGCGAGGATGTTCTCAATACCTGCGTTCTGTAGCTTGCCGAGCATTTCGAGTACGTCGTTTTTGGTAAGGTTGACGCAGGGCAGGTGGGCGACGCTTTCCGTGCCGTAATCGTTTTTGACGGCGGACGCGATTTTCAGCGTGTCGGCATTGCTCTCGCTCCCGCCCGCGCCGTATGTGACGCTTATAAAGTCGGGTTTTAGGTCTTTAAGCCTTTCGACCGTGTCGTAGATCGTGCCGACGGGATTTGTCCTTTTGGGAGGGAATATCTCAAAGGACAGAACAGTCTTCTTTTTGAATAATTCGGTTGTTTTCATATCGCAAGCTCCTTTCTTGTACTTTTCGCGGCGGCGACTAAGTTTTCAAGAGAGGGGACAGTCTCTTCGTTTCCCCTTGTTTTAAGGCCGCAGTCGGGATTGACCCAAAGCTTTTCGGCGGGTATCTTTTTCAGTATACGGAACAGAACCTCTTTAATTTCCCAGACGCCCGGAACCCTCGGTGAATGGATATCGTATACGCCCGGTCCTACGGTTGTCTTAAAGTTATAATCCCTCAGCGTGCCGATAATCGAAAGGTCGGACCGCGACGCCTCAAAGGTGATGACATCAGCGTCCATATCGTCAATATCATTAAGGATATCCGAAAACTCGCTGTAGCACATATGCGTATGTATTTGTGTTTCGGGCTTTACGCCGCTGTGAACGAGCCTGAAGGCGGGAATGACCCAGTCGAGATACCCGACGTGCCAATCGCTTTTCCGCAGCGGGAGCTTTTCCCGCAGAGCCGCTTCGTCTATTTGGATGATTTTTATGCCGTTGGACTCAAGCTCGAGGACCTCGGCTCTTAAAGCGAGGGCTATCTGGAAGGCGCAGTCCTTAAGCGGGATATCCTCACGGGCAAACGACCAGTTGAGTATTGTGACGGGTCCCGTAAGCATACCCTTTACCGGCTTTTGAGTAAGTGACTGCGCGTATACCGAATAATCCACGGTAATGGACTTGATACGCGAAACGTCGCCCCATATAATCGGCGGCTTGACGCACCTTGTGCCATAGGACTGTACCCACGCTCGGTAAACAAAAAGCCGTCGAGGTTTTCGCCGAAATACTCGACCATATCGCCGCGCTCAAACTCGCCGTGGACAAGGACGTCAAGACCCGTTTTCTCTTGCAAAGCTATGCATTCGGCGATTTTTCGCTTATTGAAGGAGACATATTCCTCAAAGGATATTTTTCCGTTTTTATAGTCGCGCCGATTAGACTTTACGTCGGATGTCTGCGGAAACGAGCCTATTGTGGTTGTCGGAAGAAGCGGCAGCTTCAATATCGCTTTTTGGATTTTTTCGCGCTCGGTAAAATTCGGGAGCCGTATAAAATCGTTTTCCGAAAGCGAGGAAACGGCGGATAAAACCTCTTTGTTTTCAATGTTTCTTTTCTGACTGAACAGTTTTTCGTTATCTCTGTACTCCGAGCCGGATAATAAGGCGTCGTCCGATAGGAGCTTTTTCAACTGTGTAAGCTCCCCGACCTTTTCCTCGGCAAAGGCGAAACAGCGCTTTTGCTCATCCGCAAGCTTGTTTTCTCCGCTGAGCGTATACGGAACGTGGAGCAGTGAACACGAGGAGCCGATCACGATATTATTACGGGATATTTGTAGGTTTTCAATTAATTTCACAGTGTTCGCGTAATTGTTGCGCCAGATGTTTTTTCCGTTTACGACGCCCGCGAAAAGCGTTTTATCCTCGGGAAATCCGTAGCGTTCAATCAGTCCCGCCGTTGCGCCTTCGACAAAATCAAGCCCTATTCCGTCGAAATCCATCGCCGTGATTTCGCGGTAACAGTCTCGGATATCGCCGAAGTACGTCTGCAAAAGCACTTTTACAGCACCTTTTTTAAGAAGGATACCGCTATATATTTCAGTAAACAGCCGTATGTCCTTTTCGGATAAATCCGTAACGAGCGACGGCTCGTCAAGCTGTACCCAGGAAGCTCCCAGACCGCCGAGCTTAGCAAGGATTTCACGGTATGCCCGTATAAAGTCCCGTGTAAAGTCTTCGGCTGTCTTTTCACCGGTAAACCTCGCAAGTTTTAAAAACGTAAAAGGACCTATAATAACGGGCTTTGTTGTTATACCGAGATTTTTTGCCTGTAAAAACTCGTCGAACGGCTTTGTCCCGATTAGAGAAATCCTTGTGTCGCCGCCGATTTCAGGTACGATATAATGGTAGTTGGTATTGAACCACTTTTTCATCGCCAGAGCCTTAACGTCGCCGTTTTCGCCCTGATAACCCCTTGCCATTGCAAAGTATTCGCCGAGCGCGCAAAGCCTTAAATCCCTGTAACGTTTTGGGACGGCTCCGAGTAAAACAGCCGTATCCAGCAGGTTGTCATAAAGGGAAAAATCATTTGAGGGTATGAAATCTATTGCGTTTTCGCTTTGAAACTTCCAATGCGAAGCCCTTAGCTCAAGTGCGGCGCAATACAGACCGTCCTCGGATAAAGTTCCCGCGAAATACTTTTCAACTGCGAATTTTAATTCCCTAAAAGCCCCTATTCTCGGATACCCGATAAGGGATGTTTTCATAAATATCCCGCCTCTGCTAAAATCTCGCTTGAATGATATCATAAAAACACGTCATAGGGTAATATGCATTATATATCAATAGTGATAGATATAAACTATGACAAGAAAAAAAGCCCCGAAAGGAGCTTTTTCTTTTTCATTTAGACTGTCTCTACTGCGAAGGCTTTTTATCGCCGGCGTTTTGGGTGTTGATAGAGCTTCTGTAAACCACAAAGCGGCAGAAGAGAAACTCCGTAATCAGGTTGCTGAGCATCGTCACGGCAAGGACAATATATTCGTTAATGCCGAGGGTTTCCTTGCAATAGTTGCCCAAGACGGTTGAGACGGGCGTGAATACGCAGTAGTACCCGAATACTTTTAGCATCGCCACAGGTATATTCGCGGCGGATTTAAACGTGAATTTCCGGTTGACCGTAAAATTATAAAGCACGGAAAGAGTAAGGGCGATAAGATAAGAAGGCCAGTATTTCCACTTGACGGTTTCGTTCAGAAGCGCGAAGCTTGCCGCCTGGATTATTCCGGCAGAGCCGGAAAAAAGGACAAACTTCACCGCTTGGACGGCATTTTGCCTTGCGGTCAAAACGGGCTTGTTGCTGTTTTCCATTAAATAAAACACCTCTTGAAATTCAGCGGCTCATATCGTCTAACGTGTTTTCAAAGGACGGCAGAAATTCCCTGATAAAAATTTCGGCTTCTTTTACGCGCAGGGCGGGGGAGTTTTCCCTAATAGATTTTTCCGCGGAAAGAAAATCCGTATTTCCGGCTTTCCTCTCCTCAACGCATTTGATGAGCGCCGCTATTTTATCGGCGGCTTTGACAAGTATCATAAGCTCAATATCGTCCTCGCCCGACAGCAGGGGGAGGTACACGCTTCTCATATCCTCGGGAAGCATCGCCGCGATTTTATCGTTGGCGGATTTTTCTACGCCTTTAAATGCCGAGAGTATCTCGGGGTTCTGATATTTTACGGGGGTCGGCATATCGCCTGTCAAAATCTCGTGCGCGTCATGATACAGCGCGAGCGCCGCCGCGCGGTCTGCGTTATAATCTTTGCCGAGCCGTTTGTTTCCGATAACGGCGAGGGCATGGGCAATAACGGCGACCTCCTTGGTATGCGAGTCAAGGCTTTCGGTTCGGGTATTCCTCATCAGCGCCCAGCGGCTTATATATTTCATCCTTGAAATCATTGAAAAAAAGTCGTTGCTGCCCATAAAAGCTCCCAAATTATTTCTTTATCTTTATCTTAAACGTTTTAATCTCAAAGGGTTTGAATGTGGTGAGAATTTGATTGCCGTCGCGTACCGCCGGCGTGTCGTTCTCCTCGCAAAGGTCACATTCCGACACGGATACTATCGACGCCCCCACGTTAAGGGCGCACGGGGTCCTCTTATTCCAGGTTTCGAAAGCCCTTACTATGATATCGTCGGAGTCCTCGGCCGCCTTTACCGTTTCAATAACGATGTTCTTCGCGCTCGCGTTTATGAAAGAATACGCGCTTTCAAGCGTTTTGCCGCCCTTGTCGGCATACCTTACATACAGCGGGAAGTTTACGTTATAGCCCTCCTCACAGAGGTTGGAGTCCGAAGCCCTGCCGCTGTGCGGATACAAAGAGAAGGTGAACTCGTGTATTTCCTTATCCTGCATCGGATGGTGACCGACAGGCGAGCGAAGCAGCGTAGGACGGATATGGCCGTCCTTGACGTCCACGGCGTATTTACAGTCGTTTATAACCGAAAGTCCGAAGCTGTTATCTGAAAGGTCAGCCCATTTGTGCATAGAGACCTCAAACTGCGCGAAATCCCAGGTCGTGTTGCGAGTCGTGGAACGTTCAAGGTTGCCGAACTGGATATCAAAGGTGGCCTTGTTGGCGTTTACGTCTACCGGATAGTCGGCTTTCAGAGCTATATGGCTGTCCTTCCAGTCAACGATATATTTTATATCAATTCTCGGAAGGTCCTTATAAATATGAATGTACTGCGTTATCTTTGATTTACGGAAGCTTCTTGTTACCTTATACACCGCCATTACCGCGCCGTTTGCGACAAGCTCTTTTTCGCCGGCGTCCGTGATATCCCAGCTCTTTTCCTCAAAGTAGCACTTAATATCCCACGCGTCGTGGTTATGCGGACGGTCCTCAAACGCGACAAGCTTGCCGACAATCGCGTTCTCGCCGGAAACGCTTCTGCCGCTCTCCTTATGGATAAGCTTTTCTATGTTAAGGTTATTGTCGAACTCTACGGAAAAAGCATCGGTATGTGCGCCTTCTATATCCGCGTCTACCTTCGCGAAGGGAGCGGGAGAGCCTTCGGCAATTGTATATACCGCCCAGCCCTTTGCCGCAACCTCGGCGATAAAGGCTATTTTGCCGTCATAAATCTGATACGCAGTCTCTTTGCCCTTGTGGTCCAGCAGCTTGAAGCTTTTCGCTTCTGGCGCGTCGCCGTATGCGATGTCCTTGCGCTTAAAGCCGAGAGTATTGAACACGACGTAAGACTTGCCCGAGAGCTTTATCTCGGAAACAATGGCTTTCATAGCGTTTGAAAGCATCTTTCTGCCGTTTTCAAGCACTTCCTCATATTGAAGCCTGCTGTCCTTGTACACGTCGGGGATAGAGGAGCCGGGAAGAATGTCGTGGAACTGGTTGAGAAGGATAAGCTTCCAGTTTTCAAGCAGCCTTTCGTGCGGATACTCCAATGTACCGACAAAGCCCGCTATGGCGGAAAGGGTTTCCGCGTCGTGATACATATACTCCGACTTGCGGTTATATTTTTTATTCTTCGCCTCGGAGGTAAGGGTGCCTCTGTGGAATTCAAGGTACAGCTCGCCTGTCCAGGTGGGCAGGTAACGGTTGCCCGAAACGTCCTTCTCAAGCTTCTCGAAGAAATTGCGCGCGGTGCTCTGAACCGTTACGGGGCAGCCCTCGATGCCCTTCGCCATACGTTTGCCGAATTCAAGCATCTCTCTTGTCGGTCCGCCGCCGCCGTCTCCGTAGCCGTAGGAAATAAGATAGTCTTTTCCGAGATCCTTTTGACCGTATCTGTCATAACCGCCGATAACCTGCTCAGGAGAGAGATAAGCGTTGTATGTGGTCTGGTAATCCTCGCGGTAATCGTCGCTTTTACGGCAGCCGGGCGAGAAGTGGGAGAGAACCTTTGTACCGTCTATGCCCTGCCACTCGAAAGTGTCAAAGGGGAGGCGGTTGTACTCGTTCCAGCTGATTTTTGTGGTCATAAAATAATCTATACCGGACTTTTTGATTATCTGCGGAAGCGCGGCGCTGTATCCGAACACGTCGGGAAGCCACATTATTTTATTGTCAACCCCGAACTCGTCCCTGAAAAAGCGTTTGCCGACTAAAAACTGGCGGACAAGCGCCTCGCCGGACGCCACATTAGTGTCGGCCTCGACCCACATGCTGCCCTCGGCTTCCCAGCGCCCGTCCTTGATCCTTTGTTTTATCCCCTTGTAAAGCTCGGGGTAATCGTGCTTTACAAAGTCGTAAAGCTGCGCCTGCGGAGACATAAAAATATAGTCCGGATACTCGTCCATATATTTTAGGACGGTGGCGAAGGAACGTCCGGTTTTGTCGCGTGTCTGGCGCAGCCGCCAGAGCCACGCGACGTCGATATGCGTATGCCCCACGCAGTACGCCGCGGCCTCTCCCTTTTTACCGTAAACCTCTTTTTCGAGGTAAGCGCAGGCGGATTTAGCGGATTTTCTGAAATCCTCGGCGTCAACGGCGCCGAGCTCAACCATATTGACGGCCGTATTAAGAGCTTTTATCAGGTTGACCCTTTCGTTGCTGTCGCCCGAATATAAATTCGCGACCTCAAGAGGCGTCATAATATCGTAATAAAGCTTTACGGCTAAGGGGTCTGCCGTAAAAATCGAAGCCTTCATTTTAAGCTCCGACTTAAATTCCCTCGCGTCGGCGTGAGCGTTTATGTATATCTCGAAAACCTCGCCGGCTTTGGATTTGCCCGTAAGAAGAACGTCCTGATGATTGGAGTCCATTCCCTGAACCGTTTTGCCGTTCACGTAAACTATTAGCTGGGGGTTTACCGTCCTCCACTCGCCAAGATATGGGATGATTTTATAATAAACGGGCTGGCCGCCGAAGCGGGCGGGGATTTTCACGGTCTGTCTGAACCAGCAGTAGCACTCTCTGTATCCCCAATAATCCTTCTGAGAGTCGAATAAAGTCCACTCGCCCTTGTCGCGCTGCGCGAAAGTGTACTGACCGTCCCTGTAAAAGAAATCGCCCGTTTCCTCTAAATCGGTGACAAACCTTTCGCTTTTTATGTCCGAGCAAAACTGCTTAATGCGCTTTGAGAGCATATATCGCTCCGAGTTTTTATCAAAGAATTTAACATCAAAATGTGACATATAAACGCTCCTTAATTATTTATTGTTTTCAGAATCGTTCAAATTCGCGTAACGCTTTATTTTGTTCGTGGTGGTTTTTACAAACTCTATGTCCCTGATATCGAAATGCCTGATATTCTTGTATTTCGGGAGCTTTTTATTTACCTCCCTGACAACGTCGCCGATAATCTTAAAAATCTCCTCTTTGGACGGGGTTTTATTCTTGAATTTGTCCATAATGGCGTCCACGTCGGGGAATATCTTTGCCTGAACGGATGCGCCTTCGCCGTCGGCGTCGTCGTCCGAGCCGAACACGATGCTTTCAGATACGAAAGGATGATTGTTGAGGTAATACTCAACCTCCTCCGGATATATGTTTTTACCGTTTTTGGTGACGATAACGTTTTTAATTCTCCCGACTATTCTGTAATGCCCGTTTTCGTCCACGCTTCCCAAATCGCCCGTACAGAACCAGCCGTCCTCATCGAAAACGGCGTCGGTAGACTCCTTATCCTCGTAATATCCGAGCATAACCATCGGACCTTTTATGAGAATTTCGCCAATTCCGTTCGTATCGGGGTTCCTGATTTTCACACTGACGGACGGTAGCGGAACGCCTACGCTGTCGTCAAGCTGGACGCGGTCGTTGTTGCCTATAACAAGAGGGGAACACTCCGTAAGTCCGTAACCGATGTACACGGGCATTCCGAAGGTTCTGAAATCCTTTGCTATCTGCGGGCTTAAAGCGGCGGCGCCCGTTATTATCAGGCGCACCTTGCCGCCGAAATTCTTTTTAATCTCGGAAAAAATCCTGTCGTTGATATTTACGCCGAGAGCGGTTGTGGCGGACGACAGCGCCTTCCCGACAGAAAGGGCGATTTTGCTTACCTTGCTTTCGCTTGCTTTTTTTAATATGCGCGCGTGGATTTTTTCGAGCATCAGCGGAACGGTGACGAACAGGGTGGGTTCATACTCCTGCATATTTCTCTGAATATGCCTGAGTCCCTCGCAGAAGCATACGCAGCCGCCCGAGTACATCATCATAAGGAAGCTGAGCGAACATTCATAAGTATGATGAAGGGGAAGAATGGATAAAAGAACGTCCTCGGGATGGATTTTTACGACGCCCGACAGCATCATAATATCAGAGCAGATATTATACTGGCTGAGCATAACGCCCTTGGCAAGCCCCGTTGTGCCGGAGGTGAACAGGAGAACAGACAGAGCTTCCTTGTCTATCGGAAGCTTTTTTACGCTGTCGTCGCCCGAGTCTATCACGGCCGCGCCTGCTTCCAAAAGCTGGTTATAGGATAAAAACCGGCCTTCGTCATTCTGTTTATGAAAAGCGATATAAAAAAGATTTTCCGAAAGCCCGTCCATAATCTCGACGATTTTCTCCTCTTCCTTATCGTCAAAGAATACAGCGGCGGCGCCGGAAATATTTATAATATTGGCTATCTCCTCCGGGGGCAGCTCCTTGTCGATAGGGACAATCACCCCGACGCCGCATGTCACCGCAAGGTATGTGCAGCACCAGTTGAATGAGTTTTTGCCCATAACGGCAATTTTTTTGCCGAGAAGACCGAGGTCGACAATAGCCTGGGATAAGGAGCGCACCGTTTTTAAGAGAACCGGATAGGTGATATCGTAAAATGAGCCGTCATCATTTTTAAGCCTGAATGCAGGTCTGGCGGGGAAGAGGGCGGCGCTTTGCTCAAAAAGCTGCCTGAAATTCTCAATATTGCGAATTTCATAAAATGCCGAATTGCTGTCCATTTCAACCTCCTTGTAATAAAAAAAGTGTGCTTGAAGTATAACAGATATAAGGTATTATTACAATAGAAAAAAATCTGTTGACAAAATATTTTTCTTTTAAACATCTGAGCTATGTACAAAACAGAGCAAATAGTGTAAAATAATATTCAATAAAGCCGTAAGGCACAGCCCGGAGGGAGAAAGAACTTGAAAACGCCGCGCACCGTAAAAGCTCTGTTTTTGACGCTTCTTGCCGTCATAACGCTGTTGCCGTCATGCACCGCGGCTGACCCGATTATTTCAATCGGGGACACACCCGTGGACGGCGGCGTATATGCGTATTTTTTGAGCCGGGCAATAGATGAAAACAGCGACAAAACGGCGCCCGACATCATTGTCGCCGCCGCCCAGGGCGTCAGGTATTATGTAAAAGTGAACACCTCGGCGGCAAAGGTCGGCATAGTCTTATCCGAACGCGAGAAGGTTGAGCTTTCCGAAAGGCTGTCCGGTTTCTGGGCGGTTTACGGCGAATATTACGGTAAAATCGGCGTATCGAAGGAGACCGTGCGGAAGGTTTTTGAAAGCGA
>CAZQXZ010000011.1:0-28318 GCA_964597515.1 uncultured Eubacteriales bacterium
CGCACGAGGGTCGATTAATAACTTGGTTTGAATATAAAGACCAATGTTACAGGGATTTCTTTGAATATACGCGCGAGAAGCTCGGCAACGACAGGGTGATTTCCGCAAGACCCGTTGACGACCAGCTCTTAAACGTGGGGCTTCCCTTAGTCTCTACGAGCCGTGATATAAACTTTGCGGGCTGGGTAGGGGACAATGATAACGACTGGGGAGGACTTCAGCACGCCCTTAACAATATGTTCTCGTCCGCGAATTTTAACTTTGTCAGCTACGGCTCCGATATCGGAGGATTTCGCTCAGACGGCGAAAAGCACAAGGATGTATTTATAAGGTGGGCGCAGTTAGGGGCATTTTGCCCCGTTATGGAAAACGGCGGCGGCGGTGAGCATCGCCCTTGGATGTATGACGGGGAAACTCTTGATATTTACAGAAAATATACGGTTTTACACCACGAGCTTATCCCGTACATTTACAGTCAGGCGGCATATTCCTATGAGATAGTAAAGCCGACAATGCGTCCGCTTTTAGGAGAGTATATATATCTTTTAGGCGATAATATTCTTGCCGCCCCCATATTCGAGGAGAGCGAGGAGCGTACAATTATATTCCCCGAGGGCGAGTGGATTTATATGTTTGATGAAAGCGTATCGTATACGGCGGGCATTAAAAAATTAACTTTCACTCTTGATGAGTTCCCCGCTTTTATACGAAAGGGAGCTATAATACCGATGGGCGTAAGCTCGGACGCCACGGGTCACGGAACGGCGCTGTCAAAAGATTATATGACTGTTCTCGTTTACCCCGAAAAGGGAGAAAATAAGTTCGGGCTGTATGAGGAAAGCAAAACGGGTTCTATGATTTCCTACGACAAAGGCGACACATACCTGAACCTCAAATGTACAGATACCGACAGGTCTCTCCTGTTCAGGGTATACGGCGAACCTGATGTTTCGGCGGTCAGCTCGTCAAAAGGCGACCTTCAAAGGACCTTCTCAATGGCTGAGCTGACATCGGCGCAAGCGGGATATTTTGTAGACGGCACGGTGCTGTGGGTAGCTGTAAAGGACGCCGGCGGCGGAATAGATATAGACATAACGTACTGATTTTTAACACATAAAAAGGCTCCCGCGCAATCGTAAAAGCGCGGGAGCCGAATTTTAGTTAAAATAAAGTGAAAGCGGATTAACCGAGTATCGGAAGAAGCTCAATTAAAGCGCGGAGAATGGCGATAAAGCTGTTGAAAAACTCCATAATCACAGACAGATAAGGGATTTCAAAGACGCCGCCGCCCGAAGAAGTGTCAATATAATACTCCTCGCTCCACCAACCCTTTGAGGCGTCGCCGACTCGGAAGCGGTAAACGGTGTCGCTCTCAAGTCCGTATACCGTTAGGCTGTGCTCAGCCTGGCTTGACTTGTACTCGAAAAGACCGATGTCAGGCGGCAGGGTGACAGCGTAGTACGAATTGACAACAGGCTGCGCGGACTGATAACAGGCGTTGTCGGACGCAACGCCGGTGAACGGAGTGTCGTCGCACGGCAGTATTTCAATATCCGTACCCAAGACGGAGTATTTAGTCAGCCATGTCACTGTTTTTTCGGTATCGAAAGAGCCGTCAAGAACGGTAACGTCGGACGGCAAACGCCCGTTTTCAACGGTGGCGTGTACGCCGACGGGTCCCGTGTAGCTTAAAAACGCTTCGTTATCCTGCTTTGGGCCCGGGTTGAAGTCGGTGATAAGGCTTTCCACAAGTACCGCGAGAGTATCGCTTAGCCCGCCTTGCCGCGCGTAAGCGCTCAGAGCGTCTCCGACGTATTCGGATGCCGAAAATCCCGGTTGGGCTATAAGGCCGGACAGATAGGGGTAAAGGGTTTCGTCGAGTAAGCTTGACATCAGCTCATCAACGGCCGCAAGCAGCTGCGTCTTGGTGGCCGCCGTATCAGTTTGCAGGATGAAGGAGGGGAGATTATCCGCAAAAAGGTTGTCTATCAGAGCCGCGCTTATGATTTGAAGGAGTCTGTCCGTAAGCTCGCCGCTCTTGAACTTTTCAAGAACGTCCGCCATAAACGGGTCGTCGCTGAGGTCCTCGTCGCCGCCGAACAGATAAACGATAAGGCTCTTTCCGAATTCATCAACATTTCCGCCCCTGTTTGTATCTCCGAAGCCGAGCGTATCAATAAATTTTGTGCAGCTCACCTCGGAAACCTGCATAGCAGTGGCGGCGGAAAGCGTTTTGTAGATAAGGTCATAAAGCTCTTGCGGGTCGCTTAAATAGATTGCCGCAAGCCTTTCAAAAATGAGTTCGGCTATAACCGCTGCCGGACCGTCGCCGAGGTCTACCCCGTTTTCGCGCAAGAATTCCACAATACCGTCATTCTCGGCTTCGGAAATGTATTCCGAAAGCTCCTTATAGATTTCGTCCGCTCCGTATCCCGCCAGCCCGTTATGCCCGAAGGTCTGACCGAAGCCGAACGTATTTTTATAGGGCTTTTCATAGGTGGTATCTAAATAGGTTATCGGTATTTCGCAGTCCGCGTCAAATGTGCCGACCTCGGCGGTGAAGGCGCCGCCCGCACGGTCAAAAACCACTTCGCGGAACGTGTTCGGATAGCCTATCAGAGACGCGGTCATAATATCCGTAATAGTTGCGCCGCTGTCGCTAACCGCGGTAGCGATATCGCTCATATGCGTATGACCCGTGAATACATACCGCATTCCCCCGTCTGCAAAGGTCTCGCTTATTTCAAGCTGGTTTTCAATCATAAGCGAGGACATCATGGTGGGCTGAGTCTCAAAATGCGCGGCTACGCTGTGGTGAACCATACCGATTATTTCCTCGCCGCAGTTTTCGGCGTCGGCCATCTCGTCTTGAACCCATTGCAGCAAGTCATACGGGTACTCGCCGCCGTCAGGACTGTATTTTTCCATATCCATCGCGATAAGGCGGTATCCTCCGTCAAGCTTAACGGAGTAGGACAGCATACCCGCCTGCTGACCCGCGGGCGGCGTATAGGTGTGATATGCTATGTCGTATCCGAGGTTACGGTATAAATCAAGCCATTCCTCGGGCGTGGTAGACCTCGCTTTTTCCATAAAACCGTTTTCAAAGGTGACGGCGCTGGAACGGTTTATGTCATGATTGCCGTTTATAACTATGACCTGAATACCTGTTTCTTCTTCAAACAGTTCAAGCCGCTGCGCGAGTACGCGGTGAACGTCATACTCGCCGTTGCGCGAAAGGTCGCCGGAAATCAGAAGATATTTGATGTTTTTCTCTTTTGCGTGTTCCCCCAGAGCGTATAAAGCCGAATTTAAAAGAGAAACGCTTTGCCCTATCTGGCGTGTATCATTTTCACTGAATTCCAAAAAGGCGGGGCAGTAGTCTCCGGTAAGCTCGGCCGGATAGTAGTGGAGGTCTGATATGACGCCTACGCCTAAACCCGTAACGCCCGACGCGTTTATTACGGGCGGGATGGCAATCAAAATAAAAACGAAGACAAGAAAGAAAGACAGTACCTTTTTCATATAATCACTCCTTAAAATAATCCTTGCAACAAATGAATTTGTTGAAATTTCACTTTCATTATGTTACCAGCAAATCCTTATATTGTCAAGACGCCGGACAGGGACGGCAGACCTTTGCCCGGCGCCGTATTATCTGTAATGCCTGTATTTTTCCAAATGAAGCTCCACTCGGCTGCGTGAGTGCCGACACGGCAATGGTTTTGCAGCGGTAGCCGCAGAAAAGAATACCCGCCAGATAGGGCAAAGCGTTTCTCTTTTAAATTTTGTTATTAATGATAACTTGAAAGATACCTAAAAATTGTTCTGCTTTCTCAAATGCTTTTTGATAAGTCGTTAAAAAGCCGCTTTTTTTTGTTCTTCCTTTTATAAAGTCAATATATATTATCGGAGTTTCAAATGAATTTAGCGTTAATTTAATTTGTAGTTTATCGCACACCTGTTTATTAATTGAAGTAGATTTAGGTTTTCCCGCATTACCGCCAATAATAGCTCCAACACCACCGAACAATGCGCCGCCAACCAACGCTTTACTGACAGAAACTTTGTTCTTTGTGTATGTTGTCGTAATCACATCGTCATCAGCAACAATTTCAGCAGATATTAAATCTTGAAAATTATAGAAATTATCTCCTAACGCAAATTGTTTTTTTTCTTCATTTACATATAACATATGTTTTTGATATTCAGCAATAAGCTTATATCCCGCAAATTTTTCTTCAAGTTCGTTATTCTTTTCTTCAACCGCTTTGCGGTATTTCTCTGCCCTTGTTTTTGATCTGAGTATGTCATATATAATAAGTTTAACCATTATGTAAATCAACCATGGAAACAAAAGAACCATAATTATAATTATTGAAGTTTCTTTGTCCGGCTCATCACTAATGGTCGCTAAGACAGATATAATAAGCAACACGGTTATTACAATAAAAAACCAGAAAACAACCTTTTTAAACACTTTCAAAAATTTCACGCTCCTATAAACCTCTGAATACTATAAATAATTGATAACATAATTATATTGCTAAAAATTGACTAAAATCAAATCTACACGGAAATAGCACATGTATATTTCCGAGAGTTAGTTCTCTGCAACTGTTTAGAATAGTTATAACAATGAGAGGGTTGTTTTTACTAATATTGTTTTTTGCCCGGCGCCGTATTATCCGTAATGCCTGTATTTTTCCAATCCGTCGAGGACGGCCGCGATGTTTTCGAGCGGAACGTCGTGATTGAATTCCGCGTACAGTCCGAGTCCGCCTTGCGGAAGGTAAAGCGCTTCGACGCATTCGCCGATGTGGTCTGTCAGCTGTGAGCGCGTCCCGAAAGGGAAAAGCTGCCTGTCAAGGTCAAGATTTATCGGGATGTTACCTTTGCAGACGCGCACAAGATTGTCAAGTCCGTTCGCTCTGAACTGCGGATTGATAATATCGACGCCGCATTCCTTGAGGTCGGGCATAATTTCCCAAATACAGCCGTCCGTATGCATATAGATGAGCGTATCGGGTTTATAAGCCTTTACTGTCGAATACATTTTGGCGAAGCAGGGTTTCAGCAGCCTGCGCCACCGTTCGGCGCCGACGGCAAGCCCGTTTTGCATCCCGAGGTCGTCCCCGAAGCGCATCAGTCCGCCTATATCGGGAAGAATTGCCTCTATCTGACGGCAGTTGTACTCAAGGATTTTAGAAATGAGCGTTTTTATCGCTTCATCCTCCCGCGCAAAGTAAACCATTGCGTCCTCAAATCCGCAGAGGTCTAAAATCCGAAGGTACATAAAGCCGTGGGGCAGTCTGCCGTCACGGTTTTCAGGAATTTCGAGCGCGTATATATCCCCCTCGCACTTAACCGGATGCCCTTTGACAATAGAGTCCATACCCTCGTTGATGTTTTCCCACACGCAGCCCCACTCGTCTGTGTGAGTGCCAAAGCGGTACTGCTCGGACATACTGATATTGTTTTCATCAAAAACCGGATTGGTGAAAAACTGAGGATACTCGGAAAGCAGGCGCGCCAACTCTCCGCGGTGCTTTATCCACGCAGCGGGGAGAATACCGATTGATATGGGGAGGGTCTCGGGGTAACTGTATGTAATGGCCTTATAAAGCAAAGAGTCCATATTACTTAAAGAACGAGAGAGCCACTTCCGCCGCGGACGCCGCGTCTACGGTGTACGCGTCGGCGCCTATGGAGTCGGCGAAGCTCTGCGTCACGGGCGCGCCGCCGACCATTACCTTAACCTGTTCGCGCACGCCCGCCGCGTTAAGGTCGTCAATAATATCCTTCTGCGCCGTCATCGTCGTCGTGAGCAACGCGGAAAGACAGACGACCTTTGCGCCGGTTTCTTTAACGGCCTGTACAACCTTGTCGCCGCCGACGTCCACGCCGAGGTCTATACATTCAATTCCAACTCCCTCGAGCATCATTTTAACGAGATTTTTTCCTATGTCGTGCAAGTCGCCCTTGACGGTGCAAATGATAGCCTTTCCGACGGGCTGGACGCCCTCTTTCGTAAGCTCCGGCTTTAAAACGGCGACTCCGGCGTTCATAGCCCTTGCGGCTATCAGCACCTCGGGAACGTAGATTTTGTTCTCCTTAAATTTTTGACCGACCTCCATCATGGCGGCTATCAGAGCGTCGTTTAAGATTTCCTTGGCGGTAATGCCTTCCGCAAGAGCCTGCCCTATTAGCTCCTCGACGTTCTTAGTCCTCCCCTTTTGAAGCATTTCGTTAATCTCTGTTAATGTGGACATAAACAAACCTTCTTTCGATTTAGATATTAGATATTAGACATTAGATGTTAGATTTAAAGGAAAAACGCGAGGCGTTTTTGAATTATACAGTATAAGGCAAAAATATGTGACCGTTTTGGCTCCGTTATGGTAGTTTATTTTACAGTCGGCGGCAAGCTGTACCACGTTTATTGTGCACGCCTCAACCGATGTAACAGCCCTGTCGGGAAAACGGCAGGGGAGGTTAGGATAAGTACATTCCGCGCATATTTCACACGCGCCGTGTCCGAGAGGCAAATGTGAAATATTTTCTTCCTTTAACGCCGATATCACGCGTTCTAAAAGGATATCCGCTTCCTTCCCCACGCTTTGCATCCCCTCAAAGTCAAAGGAGTCCTCTATTTTTCCCATATGTGTAAAAACAAGCGCGTTCTCATATCCAAATATTTTATTTTTTAGTTCCTCAACCTCACCCGCGCCGGGCGGACAGGTCCAGTGCTTTCCGTACATACCGCACGCGTTCGCCTCGCACGCCTTGCGCGCGTCGTCGGAAAAAGGAATGTCGCGCGGGTTCAAAAACGCGTATTGGAATACGCCGTCAAAGGCGGAAATGTCAATCATAATATCACGCTTAAAGCTTGCCGAAAAGCTCCTTCTTCCTGTCAAGATAGTAAAGATAGTCTTCCTCGGGGACGTTAGGCGGGCAGCGGTGGTCGCAGAAGGGGATATAGCCGCCCCGCCTTACAAGCGGTATGAGCGTATCAAGGTATTTGACAATCTCGTCCCTGCCCGCGCCGAGCTTCATCTTATCGACCCCGCCCATAATCCTTAATTCTTTGCCGTATGTATTCAGCAGCTCCGCCGGATGGGCGCAGGAATTGACCTCGAACGGAAACAGGCAGTTTATGCCTCCTTCAAGGAAATAGGGCATAATAGGTCTTACGTCGCCGTCGCAGTCAGTATACCATATGTCGATGCCGAACTCTTTCAGCTTTTTGTTTATACGCTTGTATCTCGGCATCACAACGTCCCTGAAAAAGCCGACGCTTACGATAGGCCCGCCGTTATAGCATATATCCTCCCAGCCGCTCGCGTAGTCAAAATCAAATTCGGGGAGCATGACGTCAAGCGCGTTTTCAACGAGTACGCATACGGTTTCGACCATATCCTCGACCATCTCCGGATAGTCGTAAACAGCGTAGCATATGCCCTCAAACGTAAGCATATCCCTGATTTTCCCTATCATAGAACCGCAGCTTATGCCGAGCGGATAATCGCGTTCCCTGCGCGGTGAGTGAACGGCTTTTAGCAGTTCTATATTTATTTTCCTTGATGCGTCTTTGGGATTAAAACGTTCCTTTTTGACCTTCGCCCAATCGTCGGGCGTGACGACGCTCGCTTTTATGTAATGGGGAATGGAGCTTTTTCCGTCCTTTTTAACCTCGGCAAGCAGTCCGTCCCCGTTCTGATGTATAAGATAGTTATCGTTTTCGCTTATAACGGTGTCGGGGAATGGGGGAGACATCCAGTAATTCCCGCCTATACACTCTATTTTGTCGAACGAAAAGAACGTATTCGCCTGACGCTCGTTTTTTATGCCGTTGTCTGCAAACATCCTCCAAAGCGTATAATTTTCGTCCCAATAGCCGAACTCCATATTGAAACAGCGGTCTGTTTCCCTATAATGCATTTGGGCGTTAAAGCGTTCGCGGTCTGTCATTTTAAAATCCCATTTATTCAGAAAAGGCACAACGGTCATGTCTTCGCCCCCTATGAATGAATATATACAAAACGCTTTGGTTTGTCAAATAAAAAGATAAAATCGGCGATAAAAATAAGACCGTTCTCCCGCGCGGAAGATCGGTCTTTTAAAAATAAGTTAACAGGCTTTTTGCAGAGCGAGCTTCGGCACGCTCGAGTTATTTTTGAGAAGCTCTTTTTTTGGTATATTGACGACGCCCTTGCAAACGCCGCCGGCGAGGCAAATTCTCTTTCGCAGGACGTCGTTGGAGACGGGCGCAGAGAGACCGCCGCTAAACAGTAAACCGATAACCTCTTTGCCCTTTAAGTTTGTGGAGCGTAAAAACGAGTTGACGGCGGGGGCGGGGTTGAGCGCCCAGACGGGACTCGCTATGATTATTGTGTCATAAGCGCAAAGGTCGGGCTTTTTCTTCTCGATGGCAGTATTCTTTCCCGTAAGGGCGAGATAGGAGCCGACAGTGGCGACATACGCGGGAGAGCGGTCAAAATATTCGCGTATCTCATAAATCTCGGTGCCGTCGGCGCGGGCTTTTTCGCAAAGCTCGCGTATTTGCTCATCCTCGGAATAATAAATCAGTAAAGTATTCATAAAAATCTCCGTTTGCTATTATGATAAGACTTTGTCTATCCATTGGCTGATATCGGAATAGACCTCGTCTTTATTCAGTTCGTTTAGTATTTCGTGGCGGCATTCGGGGTAAAGCTTGAGCGTGACGCCGCTGTGATTGGTATCACGAAGCAGCTTCGCCACTTCTTTGACGCCTTTTCCGTATGCTCCTACCGGGTCGCTTTCGCCCGCCGTAAGCAAAATCGGAAGCGCGTAAGGCACGTTCGCGTACCAAGACCTTTTCGACACCGATGTAAGGACGGAAAACAAGTCCCTGTAACCTGCGGCGGTGAACAAAAAACCGCATTTCGGGTCGGCTATATATTCATCTACCGTATCGTTGTCTCGCGTGAGCCAGTCGAACGCCGTTCTCTGAGGCTTAATTTTTTTGTTATACGACGAGAAGGCGAGAGAGTTGATAAACTCGGAGCGGAAATACGCACCGTCCCTCTTTGCTACATAATCGGCTATTTTTTTGCCTACACACGCGCCCGGGTTAGGTCCGCTCGTCCCGCAGAATACGGCGCCGTCAATCTCGCTGCCGTATTTTTCACAGAAGCTTCTCGCTATAAAAGAGCCCATGCTGTGACCGAAAAGAATGACCTTTTTACCCTGATTTTCACTTTTAATTATATCGGTAAGCCGCTTTACGTCCTCAACAAGCGTTATATAACCGTCTTTTTCACCGAAAAAGCCGAGCTGCTCGTCCGAGCTTACGGATTTACCGTGACCGAGGTGGTCATGCATATAAACCGCAAAGCCCTGCGAATTTAGATATCGCGCAAAATCGGCATACCTGTCCGAATGTTCCGCCATACCATGCGTTATCTGGACTATCGCCTTTATTTCGCCACTGTTTTCGGGGAAAAAACTTCTTGCGTATATGTCGCAAAGTCCGCCAAAGGACGCAAACGTAAAGTCTTTTTCCTTCGCTGCCATTTAACCACTCCCTAAGGCAGGAAACTTTATTTTGCTGATATTATAGCATAAAAGTTACAAAATGTAACCCTTTTATGACAAGTTTGTATTATTTCATAAAGAATTCGCGGATAAGATTACAAATCTAATACAAAATAACGAATATTTCGCGGTATGTAATTTTTTACTCTATGATAAATAAGTTTGATTTTTTCATATAATTATGGTATTATCAGCGGTACGAAGGTATAAAGGGGAGCGGAAATGACCGTATTTACAACGAGTCACCACAGGTCCACGTTTGACAATATTCCCGAGGAAAAGCGGCAGAGAATACTAAAAGTCGCCACAAACGAATTCGCGGCAAACGGATTTGAAAATACGTCTATTGAAAAGATAGCGAAAAAAGCGGGCATAAGTGTCGGCTCTGTCTACAAGTATTTTGAGCGCAAGGAAGATATGTTTATAACGGTCGTCCATATCGGTCTGTCCAAGCTTGAAGGTCTTTTGACCGAGCTTTACGCAAGAGACGAGGATGTGGCGGTCAAGGTTGAGAAGATTATTCGGGAGCTGATAAAATTTTCCCGCGAGGAACCCGATTTAATAAAGCTTTACGGAGTGCTAACCGCCGCGAAAAGCTCACCTCTGCTCTTTTCGCTCGCGCAGGAGATGGAGGCCGTATCGGCGAGAATATATACCCGGGCTATCAAAGAGGGGCAAAAGACCGGCGACGTCAGGAAGGATATTGACCCTGCGTTTTTCGCGTTTCTGCTTGACAGCTTGCTGATGTCGCTCCGGTTTTCTTACGCGAGCGATTATTATAAGGAAAGGTACGCGGTTTACAACGGGGAGGATGTGTTTGGCGACGATGAGTTTGTGATTGAGCAAACCCTTAAATTCATAAAGGCGGCGTTTAACTTTAAGTAAAGGATGAAAAGCATGCAGACTCCCGAAATTCAAGGAACGTTAAGGAAATTTATGCTGAGGGTACCGGAGCCCATACGCAAATGCACGGGGATAAGGATTTTCGGCAAGACTATCAAGTCGGTTTTGTTTTCGACAGACGTAAGCATTATCAGAAACACAAACGCGGACGCGGTAATAGCCGTGTATCCGTTTACGCCTCAGCCCGTCATTACGAGCGCCATAATGGTAGCCGCCGAGGTACCCGTTTTCGTAGGCGTCGGCGGAGGGCTGACTCAGGGTAAGAGGGTAATAAACCTCGGCACGCACGCGGAGTTTCAGGGCGCTATCGGCGTGGTTGTAAACGCTCCCACAAAAAACGAAGTCATAAAGCGTTTGGCGGGCGAGATCGATATTCCGATAGTCGTTACGGTTGTTTCGGACAAGGAGGATATCGGCGCGAGAATAGACGCGGGAGCGCAGATACTCAACGTTTCGGCGGCGAAGCAGACCGCCGCTCTCGTCAGAAAAATCAGAGACGCCTATCCGGACGTACCCATAATCGCGACGGGCGGTCCCACGGACGAAACCGTTGCACAAACCGTCGAGGCGGGGGCTAACGCCGTAACATGGACGCCGCCCTCAAACGGAGAGATTTTCGCGGATATTATGGAAGCTTACCGAAGGCAGGAAAAGCATCCCGATTTTTGAAAGGAATGATATTATGTCAGCACTTGATGAATTTCTCGCAGCGCCGCCGCTCGGCGATATCAAAACGGCGCTCTTCATTCAGCCGCACCCGGACGATAACCAGATAGGCGCGGGAGGACTGATAGCGAAGCTTGTAGAGGCGGGCGCCGATGTATATGAGCTTACCGTATGCGACGACCGCTTTGTAGACCTCGGATACGGCGGCGAGGGGCTTACCACGCGTCAAAAAGAGGTTTTAGCCGCCCAAGAGTGTCTCGGTATGAAAAACGCAGGCTTTTTAGGATTTGCGGACAAAACACGCGCTCCGGTTGAGGAGATTTCAGAGGCTATCGTTACCGTTATAAGAAAAATAAAGCCCGATGCAGTTTTTTCTGTTGACAGCAGTGTTGATAACGAGTGCCACAGCGACCATATAAAGGTGGGGCAGGCGGTAAAATACGCCTGTATGGACAGCGAATGCGCCTTTTATCCGCAGCTTGTAGACGGGAAGCTTCGGGACGACGCGTTTTCAGTCCCGATACTCGGTCTTTATTATACCGATAAGCCTAACACAATAGTTGACATAACAGAGTACTACGACAAAAAAACAGAGGCAATAAACTGCCACAAATCACAGGTTTCAATGCCGCTGATGTTCGCCATAGGCGCGCTCGCGGGAAAATGGGGCGAGCAAAACGGTTACGAATATGCCGAGGCTTTTAAGCTGTTGGGCGCTATACATATGCATTGCTATCCTTTTGAGGTAGCGGCAAGAAAGGACGAGGTATAATAATGTTAAAGAAAATGACGGCTGTATTGATTTGCTCCTGCATATTTATTTTAATGACGCCCGCCGCGGTTTTCGCCGAAGAGCCGGCTATTGAAGAAAAAATAGGGCAATACACCCGCGGCGGCTATATAGGCGATATTGACAGAAACAACAAGGTTGAAGTCGGCGACGCGAGAAGGGTATTAAGGGTCGCGGTAAAGCTTGACACCTTTTCCGAGGAGCAGGAGACGGACGCGGACGTGGACTTTGACGGCGCCGTTACAGTAGCGGACGCCAGAAGTATTTTAAGGTATGCCGTGGGGCTTTCGGGGTTTGTCTTACCTTTTACCGAGCAAGAAATAATCGAGTATTTTGTAAATGCAGCCAATAATGTGAAAACGGAAAAGCCGGGACTTGACAGGAAGACTACGACTGTCAGCCCGAGCATAAAGATGTCGGTTACAGGCACCGAGGTTCAGGATATGGAGCTGTATGATACGAAAGCGTATATAGACGAGCAGATTGAGCTGCTTGAAAAATACAGGGATATATGGGAGGTTATTTTGCCCCAAAATGAAATCGATAAGCTTAACGAAAAAATAAGCCAATGGAAGGAAAACAGGGACGGTATCGATGAACAGTACAAGCCGCAGGTCGAAACCTTCCACGTCGCGGCGGGCAACTCCCACTACGCCGCTTTTACGGTTAGAGGGAAATCCTGGTCGAGCAAGGCAGCCGCCGAGGACGTTAAATCTGCAAAACTGATGTTTATGAAAGGTCTGCTGTATATCGATATCGCTTACGGCGAGGAATATTATACGCAGCTTCCGGCGGATATTACGACTATTAAGTACGGTAAAATGTTTGACGTCCCGTCGAGCGCGACTTTTAACAAGCCGAGCAGAACGGATTATAAGCTTAACGCGCTGAGCCTGAAAAACGGCGCGGTCAATTGCAGGATAGATATTCAAACGGGCGCCATTAAGGAAGTGAAGTATTTCTATGAGTATATTTGGGATTACACGGTTACGGGAAAAAGCGAGATAGACAACTCGGATACACAGAGCCGTTCTGTCCATACGGTAAGAAATACCGCGGAATATGTGATTGCCGAAAAGGTTGAAAATCCGGTTTGATGATATGTGATAAAAGATATAAGGATAGGTGTATTATGGCGGATAAGGTTAAGGTAGTTATGGAGAGCGGCGGGGAGTTCGTTATCGAGCTTTGCCCCGAGCACGCTCCTATAACAGCGGAGAATTTTCTTTCACTCGTAAAAGAGGGCTTTTATGACGGACTGACATTTCACAGAGTTATTGACGGCTTTATGGCGCAGGGAGGCGACCCGCTTGGAACAGGCACGGGCGGAAGCGAAAAGTGCATAAAGGGGGAGTTCAGGGGCAACGGGGTAAACAATACGCTGTCCCATACGAAAGGCGTTGTGTCTATGGCGCGCAGCCAAAACCCCAATTCCGCGAGCAGTCAGTTTTTTATTTGCTACGGCGATTGTGCGTTTCTTGACGGGCAGTACGCGGCTTTCGGGAAGGTTGTAGAGGGAATGGATATAGTCGAGGGCTTTTTGAGCGTTGAAAGAAAAATCGGTATGGACGGCAGCGCGTCCGCTCCGGTTGTGCCGATTGTGATGAAAAGCGCCCGGGTTATGGAATAATAGCGTTTCCTTTTTAATAATCAAAGTTGTGCCGCCGCGGAAATTAGCCTGCGGCGGCTTTTTTGCGCGGAAAATTCACGTAAATTCAGCGCATATTTTTGGGCTAACCGGTTGTGCTTTTTATTGGTATGTGGTAAAATATTGTATAAGCCGGAGGTATCGTGATGATAATAAAAAGCGAAACGGGCATAACCCGAGAAGAAATAAGGCAGGCGTGCGAAAAGTCGCTTGAAGGGAAAAATCTGCGCAAGGTTTTAATCCTGCCGCCCGACTATACGAGGATGTATTCGGGAGCGGGCGTCATTACCGCCGCTTATTACGATATTCTGAAAGACCGCTGCGAGGTCGATATTATGCCCGCCTTGGGCACTCACGAGCCGATGACACAAAAAGAGTCCCATGCGTTTTTTGGCGAGGGAGTGCCTTTTGAAAAGCTGATTGTTCATAATTGGCGCAAGGACGTAGTAAAAATCGGCGAGGTTCCGGCGCGGTTTGTAAACGAGGTATCCGAAGGTCTAGTCAACTCGGAAATCGACGTTGAGGTCAACAGGCACATTACGGATAAAAGCTATGACCTCATAATCTCGGTGGGTCAGGTAGTGCCGCACGAGGTTGTCGGGATGGCGAATTACTCAAAGAATATTTTCGTCGGATGCGGCGGTGCGAATATGATTAACTCATCGCATATGCTTGGGGCGTTTTACGGTATGGAGCGCATAATGGGCAAGGATTTTTCGCCGGTCAGGAAAGTTTTCGATTATGCCGAGGAACGGTTTTTAAGCGGCTTGCCTATCCTTTACGTTCTGAGCGTTACGACAAACAAAGGCGATGAAACATATATACACGGATTATTTATCGGAAGGCGCAGGGAGCTTTTTGAGGAAGCCGTAAAGCTCAGCCGCGAGTATAATCTGATTTATCTTGATAAACCGCTGGAAAAAGCGGTCGTATATCTTGACGAAAGGGAGTTTAAGAGCACCTGGCTCGGAAACAAGGCGATATACAGAACGCGTATGGCGATGAAGGACGGCGGCGAGCTTATAATTCTCGCGCCGGGCGTGCGCCGTTTCGGCGAGGACGGCGAAAATGACAGGCTCATACGAAAGTACGGATATGTGGGAAGGGAAAACATATTAAAGCTTATTCGGGAAAACGAGGATTTGCAAAACAACCTTTCGGTCGGGGCGCATCTTATACACGGCTCGTCTGACGGCAGGTTTTTTGTAACCTACTGCACAGAAAAGCTGAGTAAAAGCGAAGTCGAGGGGGCGGCTTTCAAATATATGCCGTACAAAGAGGCCCGGCGGCTCTACAACCCGTCCGTTTTGAAGGACGGATTTAATACGCTCGAAAACGGCGAGGAGATTTTCTATATAAGCAATCCCGCCGTAGGGCTTTGGGCAGTCAGGTGATTATGGAAGGATATATAGATTTACATATTCACTCAAACAAGTCGGACGGCTCGATGACGCCCGCGCAGCTTGTGGGCCACGCGAAGGAGGCGGGGCTTGCCGCGGTTTCCCTGACAGACCACGACTGTATCGACGGAGTGAGGGAAGCGCTGGGCGAGGGTGAAAAAGCCGGTCTTGAAGTCGTGCCCGGAATAGAATTCTCCGCGAAGTCACAGACGGAAACGCATATACTCGGTTATTATATCGACACAGAGAACACGGATATTCTTAACGCGTTGGAGGAAATAAAGCGCGTGAGAACCGAACGAACGGAGGAAACGAGCCGCCTGCTGCAAAAGCTCGGCTTTGACGTTTCGGTTGAAGAGGTTCTGAAAATCGCGCCGGGCGGCATCGTCGGCAGGGCGCACTTCGCGAGGGTTATGGCAAACAAAGGATATGTGTCCTCGGTGAAGGAGGGCTTTGAGCGCTATCTCGCAAGCGGAAAACCGGCATACAGCGACAGGCAGCACCTGACAGCCGCCGAGGCTGTACGGCTGATTAAGGGGGCGGGGGGGCTTGCGTTCGCGGCGCATCTGCACCTGATGAGAAAGCCGGACGGCGAGCTTTACAATTTTATAAAAGAGCTGAAAGAGGAAGGGCTTGACGGCGTGGAAGGCTATTACACCGAATATACGCCAAAAATGCAGGAGAAATATCAAAATTTGGCTGAAAGCCTTGGGCTTTTAATTTCAGGCGGTACGGACTTTCACGCAGAAATGAAGCCGCATATCCGCATTGGCACGGGATTTGGGAATTTGAAAATCCCGTATTCGGTTTTAGAAAAAATAAAAGAAAAAAAGGAGTTAATCGGCAATGGGGGCAAGTGACATAGGGCTTATCGGGCTTGCGGTGATGGGCGAAAACCTGGTGATGAACATGGAGAGCAAGGGCTTTACCGTTTCCGTGTATAACAGAACCGCTCAAAAGGTTACGGATTTTATCGAAGGCAGGGCAAAGGGTAAAAATATCATAGGAGCCTATTCGCTTGAGGAATTGATTTCGACGCTTAAAAAACCGCGCAAGATTATGATGATGATAAAGGCGGGCGAAGCCGTTGACGATATGATTGAAACGCTTATCCCTCTTTTAGAGGGCGGCGATATCATCATAGACGGCGGCAACTCGCATTTTCCGGACACCTCACGGCGCACGGCGTATGTTGAAAGCAAGGGGCTTCTCTATATCGGCACAGGCGTGTCGGGCGGAGAGGAAGGCGCACTTAAAGGTCCAAGCCTTATGCCGGGCGGCTCAAAAGCCGCGTGGGACGGCGTAAAGCCGATTTTTCAGTCTATATGCGCGAAGGTTGAGGACGGCTCGCCCTGCTGCGACTGGGTTGGTGAGAACGGTGCCGGGCATTTTGTGAAAATGGTCCACAACGGAATAGAGTACGGCGATATGCAGCTCATATGCGAGGCGTATCAGCTGATGCGCGACCTTTTAGGAATGTCGGCTGACGAAATGCACGAGGTGTTTGCCGACTGGAACAAAAAGGAGCTTGACAGCTATCTTATAGAAATCACGAGGGATATTTTAGCGTACAAGGATACCGACGGTTCCCCGCTTGTTGAAAGGATACTTGACACGGCGGGGCAGAAGGGCACAGGTAAATGGACAGGAATAGCCGCGCTTGAGGAGGGCGTCGCGCTTACGCTTATCGGCGAGGCCGTTTTTTCACGCTGCCTGAGCGCGATAAAAGAGGAGAGAGTAAAGGCGTCAAAGATACTCACGGGTCCAAAAGCCGAATTTGACGGAGATAAAAAGCAATTTATCGAAGACATTAAAAACGCGCTTTGGGCCTCAAAAATAGTTTCATACGCGCAAGGGTATACGCTGATGCGCTCCGCCGCCGAAAGCTACGGCTGGAACCTAAACTACGGCGCGATTGCGCTTATGTGGCGCGGAGGCTGCATAATCCGCAGCGCGTTCCTCGGGAAAATAAAAGAGGCGTTCGATAGCAACCCGATACTTGCCAACCTGCTTTTAGACCCATATTTCAAAAACGCCGCCGCCGGGGCGCAGGACGGCTGGAGAAGGGTTTGTGCCCAGGCGTTGAAAAGCGGCGTACCGGTGCCCGCCATGGCGAGCGCGCTTTGCTATTATGACGGCTACCGCTGCGAAAGGCTTCCCGCCAACCTCTTACAGGCGCAGCGCGACTATTTCGGCGCGCATACATACGAGAGAACAGATGCAAAACGGGGTGAGTTTTTCCATACGAACTGGACAGGCGAGGGAGGCGATACCGCCGCGACTCAGTATATTGTGTAGGAGGAGAGGTTAAAGTGAAAATAAAAGAAAACTGCAAATGGTCTATTGTTGTTCCTACGAGCATGGGAATTAGAATTTGTCCGGAAAACGGTCAGCCCGTCGAGGCTTCAAATATTTTCCGTATGCAGGCGACGAGCGCGGAAACAAACGTTGCAAGCATATCGTCTTACCTCGGGCTTCCCGTAAAGGCGCTGACCGTATTTGTCAAGGGCAGTCCGATTGCCGAGTTCATCAAGCGGGACCTGCGCTCAAGGGGTATCGCTTATGAGGGCAAGCAGGTCGAGCAGGGCGGTCCGTGGGGATTTCGCCACCAGTTCAACATCGCGGACACAGGCTTTGGCGCGAGAGGACCGCGCGTACACAACGACAGGGCGGGAGAAGTGGGCAGAACCCTGAATATAGCCGATTTTGACACGGACAGGATTTTCGGTAAGGAGGGCGTCGCCATACTTCATCTTTCGGGGCTTATCGCCGCGCTTTCGCCGGAAACGGGTAAGTTTTGTCTTGAGCTTGCCAAAGCCGCCAAAAAATATGAAACGGCGGTTTCCTTTGACCTCAACTACCGGGCAACCTTTTGGAAGGGCAGGGAACGGGAGCTCGGCGCGATATTCGATGAAATTGCCGGCGCCGCCGACATTCTTGTTGGCAACGAGGAGGATTTTCAGCTTGCTCTTAATATAAAGGGACCCAAAGAGGGCGGGGAAAATCTCGCCGACAAGACGGACAGCTTCAAGGAGATGGTTCTCTCGGCAAAAGAGCGTTATCCTAACGCTTCGGTTTTTGCCAATACGCTTCGTCAGGTCGCGGATGTCAGCTCCCATCTCTGGGGCGCCGTCATGTTGGCGGGGGACGGATGGCACATTATCGAGCCGAGGGAGATAAGGGTGCTTGACAGAATAGGCGGAGGGGACGGCTTTGTAGGGGGCTTGCTGTACGGTATGCTAAGGGGCTGGCAGAGCGAGAAACAGCTACAGTTCGGCTGGGCTACAGGCGCGCTCGCCGCGACATTTTTAACAGATTACGCGCAGATAACGGATGAGGAACAGGTATGGAGCGTCTGGCACGGCAACGCAAGGGTGAAACGCTGAAAAAACAATTACTTTGAGGATGGTAATATGACAAGATCGCAACTGATTTTTAAGGCTGTGGATATCATAATGAAAAAACCGCAGAACGCGGTAAAATATGAAGGTATAACGGTAATAAAAGATGTTGAGTATAAAAAAGAGGGCGGCGTCAAAACAAGCGGCGACATCTATTTTGACGAAAGCCTTTTACCCGAAGGCGGCAAATACCCTATAATATTCAATATCCACGGCGGCGGCTTCGTAATGGGCGACAAGTCCTACAGGGAGAGTTTGTGCTCTTTTTATGCGAAAAACGGATATTTTGTATACAATATAAATTTCAGAATGCCGATGGAGCAAGCCTACAAAGGTATTGTAAAGGACTGTGTGGCAGCCCTTAACGATTTGAAAAAGCTATCGCTCGAGTATCCTATTGATCTCGGGAAAATTGTTGTAACAGGGGACTCGTCGGGCGGTTTTCTCGCGCTGTGTCTTGTGGCTATCCGCTGTGACGACGGTATCCGTACAGCCATAGGCGCTCCCGAGGTTGAGGTGGATATCGCGGCGGTTGCGCCCCTTTGCGGTATGTGCGACTTGAAGCGGATTATGGAAAAGCCGCTGCCGTTCGGGCTTATCAAGGACCTTGCGGATATTGTTTTTGAGTTTCAGACCGATAGGAAAGGTTCAAATATCTCCTCGCATGAGCTGTACTGTTATTTAAATCCCGCCGAATATATTGACAGCAGGTGTCCGAACGCTTTTGTCGCCTGGTCGGAAAAAGATTTTATATGCAAGGGACAGGGGCAGTCCACAGCCGATATACTGCGCGGGAAGAATTGCAATGTTAAAACTTATTCGGCTCCCGGAATACATAACAATCATTGCTACCATCTCCTGTATAAGACGAAGCACGGGAAACTCTGTATGAGCGAGATGATGAGCTTTCTCAAAGAGGCGCTGAAAAATCAGGCGTCAGAAATCAGGCGTTAGATTTATCGGCGCGGGAGCAAACTCCCAAGACTTTTAACCCGCGGTATAATGGCGTGCGCTATTGACAGAACCCGCGGGTTCCTGTATTCTATTTTTATGTGACCTATAATATCTGACTTGGGGTGCTTTAATGGAAGCTGTTAAGCGTACACAGGATTTTTTTGATGAGGTAAGGCTCTACTGGGACCAGCCGAAGCCCGGTGAATATGTTCCGTATAAAGAGATTATTATGCTTTCGGTCGGCTGGATGGCGCTGTATATGTCTATAAACTGGGGTATAGGCTTCGGCGTCGGCAACCAGTTCACGGGAATGACTCTCGGCATGAACAACAAGCAGCTTCTTGTTATGTCGTATGTCTGTCAGGCAATAGGCTACGCGATGACGCCCTTCAACGCCTGGCTGGTGGACAATCTGCGCAGCAAGGACGGCAAGTACCGGGTTTATATAAAGCTCGCCATCCCTTCGACGGTATTGACGCTTATGTCGCTTTGGCTTCCTTATGAACAGGTGAGGGACTACCGCCAGCCGTACACGCAGTATGTGATGATTGCCATGCTGTTCTTTATGGGGCAGTTTCAGGGCATTGTTCAGGGCTGGTTTACGACGGGCGTTACCAATATGGTTCACGTTATTACGCCGAACACGCAGGAGCGCACAAAAATAATGTCTATTACGAGCATTATTTACTCGGCCGGCTATACGATAAACAATCTGTATTATCCTATTATGGTCGACGTGCTCAGTAAAAGCGGCGACAAATACAATATGACTTACTACCGCGGCACCTACACCCCGGTCGCTTTGCTCGCGCCCGTGGTTCTGCTGGCTTATTACGGTTCGCGCGAGCGCTTGATACTGCCCAAGAGCCGTATTACGAAGATGAGCTTTACAAATTCTATGAGAGCCGTCGCCGGCAATAAAATTTTCTGGATAAAATGTGCGGACGGCTGGAACGATTTTCTTGAAGGCGCGAAGGGAAACGTATGGGACTGGATGGTTTACCGCGCGCGTATAATGAAGAGCACTACATACGGTCTGCTTAACACCGTTTCGTACAACGCCTCCTTTTGGGGAATGCTTTTTTCGCCGTGGTTCATAAAAAGATTTGGTAAACGAAATATCAAAATAGTAAAGAATATAATGCAGATATTCCTCATAGCGTCGATATTTCTGTTTTATAAAAATAAATTCGCGGCCGTCGGTCTGTTTCTCTTTAACACGATAGACAGGTTTATTGACTGCGGAAACGTTATCGACAGCGCCATTGAGTCGGATATGCGCGATAACCAGCAGTATCTGATAGGCGAGCGCATAGACGGTGCGTTTGGATTTGTCCGTTCCTATGTGGGCAGCGTAATAAGTGCTCTCACGGGTCTGTTCATACCTTGGGTGTACAAGCTCAAGGGGTTTGACGGCAACGATTATTCAGTCCTTGACGTCTATACGAATTATGACGAGAAGCTTCCCCTTTCACAGCAGACAAAAAACCCGAACTGCGTGCTGTTTTCGCTTATGGATACGCTTCTGTTCATCTCGGTTATCGGCGCGGCTGTTGACGTCCTGCCGTGGTTTGCTTACGATATAACAGAAGCCGGTCAGAAATCAATGATCAGAGTAATAAGGATACGTACGCTCGTTGAGGACTCTAAATCAGAGCAAATCGATGAGGCGTCCTACATAGAGGGGTGTGAGGCAATCCTCAACGCCAAAAAATACCACGGGGCGGCAAAACTTCCGCTGCCGGACAAATCCGCCTTAAAGTACGCGAAAGCTATGCCAACCGGCACTAACGAGGAAAAACAGGCGCGTCATAACGCCATCAAGGCGGCGAGGCAGGAGGAGGCGGATGTAAGGCAGCACAACGAAGATATAGAGATAGCCGATTTTGTTATGCACGAGCTCAACCGTTTTGGGAATGAATTCGGTCAGAAGCAGCTTGAGCTGTGTAATCTGATAGCCTCCGGCGGCTCGTTAAATTTCTTCCGCTGTGCCGAGCAAGCCATACAAATGGCCGTTGAGCTTCCTTTGACCGACATAAAGGAGGAACGCACATGGCGCAAACAGGAGATAAGAAACGCCAGAGCGCTGCTGAAATCGGGAAAGCTTGCCGAAAAGCATTATCCGGACGGCATAGTCGAGTTTGACCCCGAGATTTATGAGGACGCGTATAATATGCCCGACGAAACAAAAGAACAGGCAAAAGAAAGGCGCGCGGCGATGAGGGCGGCAAACAAAGAAAAGAACCTTTACGCCACCGTGGCGGCTCCGTATCTTACCGCTGTACGCACCCTCGAATTGGCTGCCGGTTACGATAATCTTGACGGCCTTATCACGGACTACGATGAAACAATAAAAAACCGCAATGAGCGCCATGAAAAGGAGCGTATCGAAATCGACCGCGTAGCCGAGGAACGCGCTCTTGACAAGCAGCGCAAAATAGCTCAGAGGAAGATGGGGAGAAAATAACAAACAGGGTCTGCCGCGGCAGACCCTATTTGTTAAGTTGGAAGTTGCAGGTTGGAGGTTGCAAGTTTTGGGAGGGCTTCGCCCACCCAAAACTATTCATTTTTCAGTATTCATTATTCATTAGCTCCTCGCGATTTTTTCAAATGAATAATGAACAATGAAGCCGCTTCGCTGATGAATAATGAATAATTACGGTGGTTTTGCTACGCAAAACATTATATCTCAGAATTTGCCATTTGATTAGGTGAGGGGTGCCCGGAATTTCATTTTTCATTATATCAGCACTCTGTTTATATAAGGCTCCAAAAGCCTGACACCCGCGAGATTTTTCGACATCGCGTACCTCTTTTTCGCCGCCGAAACTTCCTCCTCCGGAAAACAGAGCGGCTGATAAAAGGTTATCGACTGAAAAGAAAACTCTTTTAGGAGAGCAGAATACAGCGCGGGCAGAACGCCGCTGTCGGCGTTCGTTTCGTAAACCGTAACAGTGCCGCCGCTTTGACCTAAGAGTATATAACCGTCGTTTTCCTCTCTCATATTAAAGAGGAACGCCCGCCCGCCCTCGCGCTCAAGCTCTTTTATATAAAATTCATTTTGCGACTGTGTGAGCGTCACGCACCCGGCAGCGTAAAACAGGCTTTTGGAATATGCGTTCCATATGCCTTTTGCATCCGCGTTTTTAATCGGAAGCGCTTTATAACCGGACGCCGCTCTTTTTACCTCTCGGACGGACTTTATGATTGCGGCGCGCTTGAAGGTATCCTCAAAACCGAATTTGCGGTAATAGCCGAAAAGCGACTCCTCGGACGGTATCAGCACGCAAAGGGAGTAACCCCGTTCCTCGCTTATCTCAAACGACCGCTCTAAAAGACGCTGCATTATTTTTTGCCCCCGATATTCGGGACGCGTCGCCAGCGCGTAAAGATAGGCGGCCTTTATTTCGCGGTTATCGAGAGACATTGTGTAAGGCACTATATAAAGCATTGATACGGGCTTGCCGTTATCAACGTAAACGAGCGTGTTTTCGTCGCTGTAAACACTTTCAAAAAAGGAATTGATATAATCCCCGTCGTCGCCGAACACATCGCTCCAAAGGGCTTTCAGCTCGCCGGCATATTCGGTTTTGCCGTAAGAAATCATATGCTTTGCTCCGCTTTTAAGCGGTTTTTTCTTTTTATTACGCCCTTTTCCGCCATAAACGCCGGATAGTAAGACTCCTTCGCCCTGCGAAGCCCTTCTACTCCCAAATCCTCCTCGCGGTTGACATACGTAAAGCCGGACAGCTCGTTGATAATAAACTGCTGATTTATCATAGGATAAGCCCCAAGAATATCGGAAAAAGCCTTTTCAAAATGGATGACAAACATATCATCCGAGCATTTTTCACCCAGCGTCATCGCCGCTATCTTGCCGCCTGCCCTGATGATGCCGCCTAACAGGTTAAGTTCCTTTCTGTGCCGGAGCCCGTTGGCGACCACGCCAATCTCATCGGACTTTTGCTTTTCGTCCAGGCATTTATTCTTGATGCACCACTCTTTTACCATTTCAATACATTCATCCGTATTTTCGTCCGAAATCCTTTCATATGACCAGTCCGTATATGTCTTTAAGAACTTGTTTATGTGGTTTTTCTTGCCGTGATATTTTTTGCCGCTCAACTCTCTCAGGGCTTCAACCGTATAAACATAATCGGCGTTGTTCCTTATATATGCGATATCAAATTCGCCGGGATACGCCCTCTCTATCTCCTCGAACATATGAGGCTCAACAAGGCTCATATGAAACGGTCTGCCATTCTCCTCACAGTACGAAAACAGCAGCTCAAACGCCGCTTTTAAGTCGCCGCCGCCGCAAGGATAAGAAAAGAAGCTTGTGCCTTTACCCGAAAATTCTATAAACAGCATATCCCGCGCCACCGTGTAGCGCGTATTGAACAGATCCGCCCAAAGAACCAGATTTCCCACGCAGTAGTCGCACGCCCTATGCGGCGTCTTGCTTAAATATTCGGCTAAAATCTCCCTGTCTTCCAACGTAACTTTTTTGAATTCCAGCATTGCATATCCTCATTTAAAAGTAATATATTATTTACATTGTAATTTTTAAATATAAAAAATCAAATATGACTGTGAGCCGTCAAAGCTGCTGCGCCAACTCGTATTATTGTATGCTTTATTATCATTCCCAATCCTCGCCGCCGAGCCTTTGCCGCAGCTCTTTCAACTGCGCTTTGCGCTCCCGGTAATCCGGAAAAACGTCCTCGACAATCGCCCAAAACCGCTTGGAATGGTTCATTTCGGTAATATGCGCCAGCTCGTGAACGACTACATAATCAATCACGCCGTCCTGTGCCATAATCAGCCGCCACGAAAAATTCAGGCTTTTATTTGACGAGCAGCTGCCCCAGCGCGCTTTCGCGCCGTTTACCTTTACGGAGCAAGGCGTGACGGACATTTGCTTCGCGAAGGCGAGCGTTTTTTCGATAAGGTCACGCTTCGCGAGCATACGGTATACCTGAACGCAGGCGTGTTTGATTTGTTCCGGAGTCAAATCCCGCGGCACAAAAAAATTCTCGCCGTCAAAGCCCGCGCGGTTCCCGTCTTTTTCAAGGATTGTGCACTGTCTGCCGCGATAAAGAACGGTATCGCCGCAATGAAGGCAAAAATCTTCACGCCGCTTTGTTTGCCCGGCACAAATCGCCAGCTTGTCCGTTATCCACTTTTCCTTGGAAGCGACAAACAGGTCAATGTCGCGTTTCGGCATTTTCAAAGGGGCGCGGATTACCACGCCGCCGTCCCGTATGCACAGCGCGGCTGTTTTGCGTTCGGAACGAATAAGTGTGTAATCAACCGCCATACCCGGACTCCTTTTTGTTTTGTTTATGGCTCCGTTACCGTTTCGTAAGGCCAATCAATAATTCCGCCAAAATCATATACGTTCGTATACCCGAGCCCGCTCAGCTTTTGCGCCGCGAGCGCGCTGCGTCTGCCCGAACGGCAGTAAACAAGAATTTCGGCGTCAAGGTCAGGCAGCAAATCCGGCCGTTTGTCCGAGATGCTTTCATTCGGTATTAAAACGGCGCCGGGAATATGACCGGAGAGATATTCCTCTTTTGTCCGCACATCAAGGACAGTTACCCCGTCCCGGCTGTCAATCACTTCTTTCGCTTTTTGTGCCGAAAGCTTTTTATAATTTATGGAAGCGGATTTTACGGGAGCCGATACCATACCGGCAACAAGCAGCCCGAGTATGACGCCGTAAACGGTTGAAAGATATGGGTTTGAGGTAATCGCGCAGCTCCCGTTTGAGCAGCCTATAAGCCTGTACAGTACAAAATATCCGACGAGCCCTCCGCCCGCGCAGCCGATTAAATATTTAATCATCACATATGACCTCCCCATAATGCTTTGTGTCACTAATATACAATAGTATTGTACAAGCCTCAGTAACCAAATCACAAATACAGGGGACAAACCAAATGTTGATAAAAGAAACAAAATAATCGGAATTTTCATATCAATCATACCATAAAACGCGAACAAAAGCGATCATTGAAATATTATTTTAAACCCGCATGTGCCTATCGTAACTGGCACAAACGGGTTTGTCTTTTTGATGTAAAGATTTGAACTCATGCAAACTGTTTGTTTTGTGAGGTTACCGCATTCATTTTTTTTGATAAAAACGGCATGTTCCGTCTAAACAAAGCTTATCTCTATGACCCTCCATATTATCTTCATCTTTATCTTCCTCGTAATTTATACAGTCTAAACATTTTTCGGATACACAAGTCGCAAGCTTTTCATCATACTCCTTTTTACTTAAAACATAAGCCTCCTCCTCGTGTATTTTTGAAATTGCCGAAAAATTTAGATAAACAAAATCAAATTCCTCCGAAATTAAATAAGGAAACACACAGTTATCCTCATTATATTTTTTCATCTGTATAAACTGATTTTGGTTTTTATTTACGACTTCAATAAAATCAGCAAGGCTCATTTTCTCCTCTGGATAATAATATCTTTCATAATCAATATTAATAACTCTCATTGGTCTCCTCCGAAAATTTTATTTCTTTGTGATGTTAAAATTATAGCATTGAAACAGATTTAATTCAACACATATTGCCATAATCTACAATCTACCGTCTAATATCTAAGGTCTAAGGCTCCTGCGGTTGGCTATTTTAATTAAAACGCTTTGCGTTTTCCTTTAAATCCGAAATCTAATATCTGCAATCTGCAATCTGAATTTGCACAATTCTATGATTCATAGGGTGACTTTTCTGATTATAAAAGGTATACTCTAATACAGGAGATGATTATATGGACCCAAAAATCACCGGAGAATTTATAAAAATATTACGAACAGAGGCAAATTTAACTCAAAAGGAACTTTCAGAAAAATTGAATTGTACAGACAAAGCCGTTTCAAGATGGGAAACCGGTAAGGGCTTCCCTGATGTCTCATATATTATTGAGCTGTCTGATATTTTAAATGTTAATGTAAATGAACTGCTTATTGGCAGAAGAATTAAAGACGGTGAAGATAAAAAAGCGAACGATAAGATCCTTGTCGATACTATTTCTTATGGCAACAATAAAATAAAAACACTGAAAATTATTGCTTCGGCACTATTCTGCTTGTTATTGCTGCTTGTTTTCTATTTATCAATAGCCACTATGTTGCCTTCAGACACAATGGGCGTAATATTTTTTCATATTCTTGCAGGCTCTATAATAAGTTTTTTGTTTGGATTTACAAATATTAAACTAAAGTGGTTCTTTCCGGCATTTAGTTTTGTCGCATATTGTCCTGTGGCGGTATTATTTAATAGCTTAGATTTGTTAATCTATGCAGCCCTGCTTCTGTTAAGCGGGTATATGCTCATACTTATTGCAACATTGATTGTAAAAGCTACAAATAAGTTGCTAAAAAGAGATGTTTAGCGTCTTATAGCTTGAAGTTATTAATAAAAATCCCTCGATATATAAATTATAGTGAATATATTTATTAGCATAAAATTACAGCGTACAAATAACAAGGAGTGTTCTGTATGCTTGACTATATTGACCGTTTGCGTCGGCTGCGTGAGGATAATGATTTAACACAAGAGGATATTGCAAAGATATTAGGCACGTCACAGACAATGTATGCACGCTATGAGCGGCGCGCTAATGAGCTGCCTATACGGCATTTAGTTACTCTATGCAAGTTTTATAAAAAATCGTCTGATTATATATTGGGATTAGAAAAGAATAGTAGGTAAAAGAGCGGTAAATTGGAAAATGAAATATTGTTTTTCGTAAAGATAATCTACTGCCGCCATATCAAAAAGAGAAAAAGGAAAGTGAAATATTCGGCTTCCGCCGAATGTGAAATAATTGCCTTGCGGCAACGGTGAAATTAAATTTGCCCTTATGTGCCGCAGCACATTTCACATTTGCGAAGCAAATATTTCACAGCGCCAAGCAGTCTTATATTACCATCATCAACTCTTATAATATCTTCTCTTTTGCAGTGTTGATGGATGCGATAAGGATACGCTTTAATTCAACACAGTCATTCAAAAGAGATTTTGCTATGTCATCAGTTATGTAATCTGACATTAAAAGAAGTCTTAACCAATATTCTGTTTCTGCGGTTTCCTTTAATGCGATATGCATTTTTGAAATGAAATCCGATCGGCTTTGTCCATAACTTACTTCACTTATATTAGCCCCTATTGATGTTCCACTGCGAACAATTTACTTTGCTATGATATATTCCTTTTTATCCTTTATAAGATATAGATTAAGCTTGATAATTCTTGCAGCAAACATTATAGATTTATCTATCAATATATTTTCCTTCATGATTTTACAACCTTTTTATTTTAGTATATCAATGTAAGGGTTCGAAGTCAATTATTCACTATTCATCAGCGAAGCGGCTTCAATTTTCATTATTCGTTTCAAAAAGTCGCATGGTACGAATGAATAATGAAAGGTGAATATTGAAAAATGAAGAGTACAAAAAGAAAAAACCGCACTGGCGTGCGACTTTTTCTTTTTGGCAAATGACCAAACGATTGATACAATGCACCTGTTTTACAGCGAATGCACCCGCTTTCAGGCGCCGTTTTTTTAAGCTTACTGTCTGCGGCATAACGGACAAAAAGGACTAAAGGGACCAAATTGAATAAATCCACTAAAGCTGTACGTGCTGACCAGGTGAATTGTGCATTAATTCCGGGAGAATGGTTCAGCCTTCAAGAAAGCAGACCTCTGTATAATGCAATTATATCGCAAGATTTACCTTGAATTCAACCATTCGATTAGTGGGTGGGACAAGATTTTCCTCTTCGACGCTGTCAAAGCCGTTTTCGATGTGGTCAATCGCTTTATTAAGTTTTTCGTCTTTATCCTTTCGCTTTTTAAGCATCTTTGCAAACATGGACGTCATAAATCGGTCCGTGTCTTTTAAGTCTTTCAAAGGTAAGCAGTCGCCTTGAGCATAGAAGGACGGTATTTG
>CAZQXZ010000012.1:0-18187 GCA_964597515.1 uncultured Eubacteriales bacterium
AAACGATAAAAACGTTTTTTATAAAGGCGTCTGCAAGGATTGCGCGAAACGGCTCTAAATCTGTTAATTTGAGCTATATGCTCAATAATTATAATTGAAAGGAAGATAAAAATGGTTATTGAAAGGCAAAAGTTTTACATATGCAGGCACTGCGGAAACATTATCAGCTATATCGAGGACGCGGGCGTATCCGTCGTATGCTGCGGCGAGGAAATGGCGGAGCTTACGGCAAACACATCCGACGGCGCATATGAAAAGCACGTTCCCGACGTCAAGGTTGACGGCGATAAGGTTACGGTTCAAGTGGGTTCGACAGCTCATCCGATGACTCCCGAGCATCACATCAGCTGGATTTATATTCAGACCGCAAACGGCGGTCAGCGCAAAATCCTTGACCCTGCCGGAGAACCCGCCGCGTCTTTCGTGCTTACCGACGGAGACAAGCTTGAAATAGTGTATGAGTACTGCAATCTTCACGGGCTTTGGAAGGCGACTGTTTAAAACTTGGGAGATAATTTTTAGAAAGGCGATGAAAATATGAAAGAATTAAAAGGAACGAGAACCGAGGCTAACCTTATGGCGGCTTTCGCGGGCGAAAGTCAGGCGAGAAACAAGTACACCTATTACGCGAGCAAAGCCAAAAAGGACGGCTACGAGCAAATAGCGCAGCTTTTCCTTGAAACGGCGGAAAATGAAAAGGAACACGCGAAAATCTGGTTCAAGCTTCTTTACGGAGGAGCCGTCCCCGGTACCCGGGCAAACCTTAAAGACGCCGCTGCCGGCGAGTATTATGAGTGGACGGATATGTACGCGGGCTTTGCGAAAGAGGCGAGGGAAGAAGGCTTTAACGAAATAGCCGCGCTTTTTGAAGGCGTCGCCGCGATAGAAAAGCACCATGAGGAAAGATATATCAAGCTTCTTGAGAATATTGAGGGCGGTCTTGTTTTCTCAAGGGACGGCGATAAAATCTGGAAATGCAGGAACTGCGGACACATTCATATCGGAAGCGAGGCGCCGGAGGTGTGCCCGGTCTGCGACCACCCGCAAGCGCATTTTGAGCTGCTTGCGGAGAATTATTAATTTTGAAAGAAGGTTTTTTTATGAAACAATACAAATGTCTTATTTGCGGTTATATTTATAACGAAGCCGACGGAGATCCCGATAGCGGCATAGCACCCGGGACGAAGTTCGACGACCTGCCCGATGATTGGGAATGTCCGGTCTGCGGAGCCTCGAAAGACAGCTTTGAGGAACAGTAAAAATATTTAAGAAGACGCCGCTAACAGATACAAATATCTGCTTTGCGGCGTCTTTTGCTTTAAAAGCCCCGAAGCGGATGCTTCGGGGTGAATTTGCGTTACGAGATTTTCTTCGCTTCCTTGATTTTGATTTTCCCTATGTAGGGGATTTTGAGGTAGCCGCTCGCGGTATCGCCCTCAAAGGTGAAGGAAAGGTCGATTTCTTTGCCCTGAAGAAGGTCAACGCTGGCTTTCGCGTTAAGGGTGTTGCCGTCTTCCGTGATGTCGTAAATTTTGAACTCCGGAATGTCCATATCCGAGGGGAGCTCAAGGTCAAAGCCGTATTCGCCGTTATTGTCGTAAACCTTAATGACAGCGTCGCCTTTGAAAAACATTGTGTCAACGTGAGCAAGCCAATTGCCTAAACCAATCATTATAAAATGCCTCCTAACAATAATAGACAAAACCTTTGTCTTAGGTAAAAAAATATTAGCAGTTTTTTCATATATGGTATTGTACAATATTAACAATATGTTATAATATGAAATACGAGGTGATTTTTTGTCAGAAAAAAATAATGAGGCGAATGACTGGGCAGAATATGAGAATTCGCTGATTTGCCTGAACAGCATAACGGGGATGACAATACATATGCTCTCATATGACGGGCAGGTGCAGGCGACGGTTTCAGAAAATCCGTCCGCGCTTTCGCTTTATCTCACGTCGCACCGCAGGCTTAAAAAAATTATTGAGCATGCGTCGTCCGACTATCCTTCGTTTTTTTCGGAGGTTCACGGCGCGTCGTATTTTTCGGTAAAGACGCCCGCCGGAATTCTGCTTTGCGGCCCCGCGCTTCATATGAGCGTAAAGGAGACGTCATACGCGGAGCAGTTTGAGGACGGCGGTCTTTCCGTTACAGAGAAACTCAGGTACATTGAAAGCTTTGCCTACACGCCGGTTATCGATTATAAAAAGTTTATTGAGCTGGCGCTCGTAATCGCAAACCTTATCAATAAAAAAGACGTTTCAATAGAGGAACTTGTAATGAAAAAGCAGCTTTTCTATTTTAAGGAAAAAGCCGCGCCGTTCGGCTCGGGCGGCGAAAAATACGCGAGGACCTCGCTTCCGCTTGAATTCAGGGACTCGATTATCGAGGCTATTGAGTCGGGCGACGCCCCGCGCCTCACAAACGCTATTAAAGAGGTGCGCAACTGGAATTTTAACCTTGTCGCCGCAACGCCGCTGAAAAGCTACAGGCTGACTTTCGCGATGTTTTCGGGTGTTATAATGAGCGAATGCGTGAACGCGGGGCTTGACGAAAACCTTGCGGTGCGGCTGTGCGAATACTATATAGACTGGATTGAACGCGGCAAAACCATTGAGGAGATTTTCGGTATATTCTTAAAAATGCTTTACGATTACACAGACAGGTTTTATAAAAAGAGGAAAAGCCGTCTTTCGAAGCTTTCCGCTGAATTTGAGAAATACGTTTATTTGAGGATGGGCGAGCGTATATCTTTATCAAAAGCCGCTGAAGAACTTAATATTTCTCAGCAGTATCTATGCAAAAAGATAAAAAAGGACTTCGGAATGTCGCCTAATAAGCTGATACATAAAATAAAAACAGAGGAAGCCAAACGTCTGTTAAAGGCAAAGGAAATGCCTCTTTCTGAAATCTGGCTTCATCTCGGTTATTGCGACCAAAGTCATTTTAATAAGGTTTTTAAGGAATGTGCGGGAATGACCCCGGGGGAATATCTGCTGAAAGCCGTATAAAATCAGTCAAAGCCTTCAAGCTTTACGGCGACTCTGAGAATTTTTCTCGCCTCGGGTACCCGGAGTTCTCCGTTGCCGTCGAGATCCGCTGCCTCCACCTGAGCCGGATGAAGCGTCACAAGCCCCACGGCTGCCCGCAGCACAAGCCTTGCGTCCTTTATTGTGATAACGCCGTCCCCGTCGGCGTCGCCCTTCGTGATATTAAAGTATTCGGCGACGGCAAAGGTCCCTAAGGAGTCACAAGTAAATTTTATGTACTTTTTCCCGTCTGCGGTAAGCGAGACTATTTCAGAGTCAAGCAAAATAAGCTCCGCTTCGTCTATTTTATAAGCCCTGAGCAGATTAGGGTATTTTCCGGCAGGTATATAAACGGCGGCGTCTTCGCCGAGAGCCGCGTTCGCGCCGAGCTCGTAAACCGTGAAGCCGTAAAAGTTGTCGCCGCTCAAAAGACCCGCCGCCTCGTCGTAGGACAGACCCTCGGTTAAGGCGTTCGCGTATACGCGCGTTCCAAGCCCAAACACGGACGAAATATAGACGCCGCAGTTCATATCGTACCGAAAGTCCGGCGCGGCTATCGGGAGACCGCCGATATGTAAGGAAGCGACATATTCATAAGCGTATGAGCCGGACACACAGTAAATGCCGTCTATAAAATTATATTCGTATCCGCCCTGGGAGTTCTGCGCGCCCAATAAAGCGTTTTCGCCGATGCTTGTTATGTTCCGGGGCAGGTATACGCGGGTCAGCACAAGGTTATACGCCAAGGCTTCTTTGCCTATTGATACAAGATTGTCGCTCAGGCGGATGCTTTTTAAGTTCCAGCAGTAAGAAAACGCGCAGTCGCCGATTTGCGTTACGTTGTTGTACATATTTATTTTCGTCAGCTCATAGCAGAAAAAGAAAGCGTAATCGCCGATTTTTGTAACGGTTTCGGGTACTGTAAATTCTCCGCCCACTCCGCACGGGAAGGCTATCAGAACAGTTTTATCCTTGTTATATAAAACGCCGTCCAAGGAGGAGAACCACTCGTTGTCCGCGCCAACCTCAAACTCAGCAAGGGTATCGCACCCTGAAAAAGCTTCGCTGGAAATAAATTCAACCGACGCGGGAATATAGATATAATCTATTCCGGTGATATAGCAAAAAGCGCCGTCTTCGATGCCTTTTACATCCTTGCCTTCAATCGTGTCCGGTATGACTACCCGTGAATTCAAACCGGTATAGCCGGTAATTATAACGGACGAGCCGCTCTCGACCAAAAAGGAAAAGTCCGAGGCCGGGTTCGCCGCGGTGCTTTTAGTTAGGGTTTTTCCCGCAAGCGCGTTCGTCTCGGAAATCACCGCGACAGCCTTCTCGGTTTTTGCGTTGTTGATACCGATTAAGGCGGTTGAAAGAACAAAAAGCAAAGTCGCCGCGCATACCGCAAATTTTTTTATATTCATAAATAACGCCCCTAAAACAGATATCGGATATCAGATGCCGGACGGCAGATGTTTTCCATACCGATTATATTATACGGGCGGAAAAAAAGCAATATCAAAATTTGGGGCAAAAAGCAAATCGGAAGCCGAAGCTTCCGACATTTTGCTTTTTAAGTCCGCAAATCAGACAGCGCGGGTAACTTTACCGGAGCGCAAGCAGCGAGTGCAAGCGTATACCCTGCGGGGAGAGCCGTCAACAACAGCCCTTACGCGTTTTACGTTAGGCTTCCAGGTCCGGTTTGAACGCCTGTGAGAGTGCGAAACTTTAATTCCGAACGAAACGCTCTTGCCGCAATAATCACACTTTGCCATCTTTGCACCTCCTTCTTCCTCAGTAAGAATACAAGCCTTTTCAAGGCAGCGGAAACATCATAGCAGTTTTATAGAGCGAATGCAAGTATTATTTTGCTTTTTTCAGACTTTTTCGTTAACAGTTTTATATTTTATGTCAATATAAATAAAAAAATTTAAAAAACTATTGCAAAATATTTTGAAGTAAGATATAATACTTTTAGACGAACATTTGTACACTTATAAAATTTAAGGTGACGGAGGATAAAATTATGGCGGATAAACAGAAAGCGTTGGAAACGGCTCTTACTCAAATAGAAAAGGCTTACGGCAAGGGCGCGATAATGAGACTCGGAGAGAACGCGGGTATGAACATAGAGGCTATTTCCACGGGTTCGATAGCCCTTGACGTCGCCACGGGAATAGGCGGTCTTCCCAGAGGCAGGATAGTGGAGATATACGGACCGGAGTCCTCAGGCAAGACGACGCTCGCGCTTCATGTTATCGCAGAGGCGCAGCGTTTGGGCGGCGAAGCCGCGTTTGTTGACGCCGAACACGCTCTCGACCCGGTGTACGCGTCAAGGCTCGGAGTCGATATAGACAGCCTACTCGTTTCCCAGCCCGATAACGGCGAGCAGGCGCTTGAAATAGCCGAGGCGCTTACGCGTTCGGGCGCGCTTGACGTAATTGTTATCGATTCGGTGGCGGCTCTTGTTCCGAAAGCGGAGATAGAGGGCGATATGGGCGATTCGCACGTCGGGCTTCACGCTCGGCTGATGTCGCAGGCGCTGCGCAAGCTTGCGGGAGCTATCGCGCGCTCCAACACAATCATTGTATTTATAAACCAGCTTAGGGAGAAGGTGGGCGTTATCTATGGGAACCCCGAAGTTACCACGGGCGGCAGGGCTCTTAAATTTTACGCCTCTTTGCGAATAGACGTCCGCAAGATAGAACAGCTTAAAGGAGCGGGCAACGAGTTTACCGGCTCAAGGACGCGGGCGAAGGTCGTCAAGAACAAAGTCGCGCCGCCGTTTAAAGAGGCGGAGTTTGATATTATGTACGGCGTCGGTATATCTAAGGAAGGCGAAATTGTAGACCTCGCTGTTAAAACAAATATAGTCAACAAGAGCGGCGCGTGGTTCTCTTACAACGAGCAGCGCCTCGGTCAGGGCAGGGAAAACGTCAAGGAGCTGTTAAGGAAGGACAAGGCTCTCGCCGACGAGATAGAGGCGAAAATTAGGGAGAACCTCTGCAAACCCTCGGCGTTCGACGATATTGATTTACGAGCAAGTCAGAACGCTTTTCAGCCGTATACGAAAGAGGAGGCGCGGGCGTCCCTTGACATAGCGGTGGACGACGAATGACCGTTACCTCCAAAAAAGGCAAGGCTGATAAGACGCATATATATATTGACGGCGAATATCGTTTCACCGTTTCGGATATATTCTGGCTCGAAAGCGGACTTTCAAACGGCGATACCGTAGGCGCACAAAAGCTTGCTTCCTTTGAAACGGAGGCGGGCTTTAATTCTGCCTGTCAAAACGGCATAAGGCTGATGTCCGCAAGGGAACACGGAAAAAAGGAGCTTTATATGAAGCTTGCGAGAAAGTACGGTTCCGAAAACGCAAAAAGGGCGTCGGACGAGCTGGAAAGGCGCGGACTTATCGACGACGCGGCATATGCGGCGAGGCTTTGTGAATATCTTTATAGCAGAAAGAAATGGGACAAGGGGAGAATAAGGCTCGAACTGGCTTCAAAAGGAATAAACCGCGAAATAATAGAGACGACGCTAAATAAGGGTATTGACAACGACCCCGTTTCCCGTATTATAATACTGTTGAACACAAAGTTTTCCGGCTCGCTTTCCGATGAAAAGAGTAAACGGCGCGTTTTTTCGGCTCTGTTAAGAATGGGCTATCAAAAAGCCGATATATTCAAGGCGTTTTCGCAGTCGGATACCGTTTTTGAAAACGGGTACACAGACGGTTCTTGAAAGGAAGTACATCAATGGGTATAACAGTGCTGCCGGTGGGGCTCGGCTGCCCGAAAAATCAGGTTGACCTTGAGATTATGCTGAAAAAGCTTGAGGACGCGGGCTTTTCGGTAGCGCAGGAGGCAAAAAGCGCCGATATAGCGATTGTCAACACATGCTCTTTTATAGAAGACGCTAAAAAGGAGTCCATAGAAAGTATTCTTGAAATGGCGGACTATAAAAAAGAGGGTCTGATAAAAAAAATAATAGTGACGGGGTGCCTTGCCGAAAGGTATAAGGACGAGATTTTCAAGGAGCTTCCGGAGGCGGACGCCGTACTCGGCATAGGCGCCAACGACAGTATCGTTTCCGCCTGCTATGCGGTAATGGAAAATACGAAGGTTAAAAGCTTCCCCGAAAAGGAGGATCTCCCGCTCGACGGCGAAAGGGTACTCACGACGCCGCCGCATTGGGCGTACTTAAAAATTGCGGACGGCTGCTCGAACAACTGCTCGTATTGCGCCATACCGTCTATCAGAGGGAAATTCAGAAGCAGGGAAATGGCGAATATAACAGCAGAGGCGAAAACCCTTGCGGAAAACGGAGCGAGGGAGCTTATTCTGATAGCGCAGGACACAACGCGCTACGGGGAGGACCTTTACGGCGAATTAAAGCTTCCCGAGCTGCTTCTTTCACTGTGCGAAATAGAAGGGGTTGAATGGATAAGGCTGCTCTACTGTTATCCGGACAGGATTACGGACGCGCTTCTTGACGTTATGGCGTCGCAAAGCAAGGTCTTGAAATACCTTGACATCCCCATGCAGCACGCCGACGGAAAAATATTGAAGGCGATGAACCGAAGCGGCGATAAAAATTCTCATTTAAGCCTTATTGAAAAAATCAGGAGCCGCGTTGCGGGCGTCGTTTTGAGGACGACTCTTATTACGGGCTTCCCGGGCGAAGGCGAAGAGGAGTTCGCCGCGCTGTCCGAGTTTGTAAACGAAGCGAAGTTTGACCGGCTCGGCTGCTTCGCGTACTCTAAAGAGGAGGGTACCGCGGCGGCTTCCCTTGAAAATCAGGTTGACCCGCAAACCGCCAAGACCCGCTGCGAGATAATAATGGAGCAGCAGTATGACATCGCCCGCGAGAACAATAAAAAATATATAGGCGAAACGCTTGATGTCGTTATGGAAAGCTATGACGGTTACGCGGATTGCTTTTACGGCAGAGCCTATATGGACGCTCCGGATATAGACGCGCAGATAATATTCACGAGCGAGTACGCAATTTCCGAAGGCGAAATTGTACCGATACAGATTTTTGCCGTTGCCGAGACCGGATACGACCTTTACGGAAAAGCAGTCTGACGAAAGGAAGATAAATTTGAACTTGCCGAACAAGCTGACAATATTCAGGATGCTTTTGACCCCCGTGTTCCTCGCGCTTTTTATTTATGAAAGCCTGCCCCATAATTATCTGTGGGGGGCGGTTCTGTTCGCGATAGGCTCGGCGACGGATTTCATAGACGGAAAAATAGCGAGGAAATACAATCAGATAACCGTATTCGGCAAACTTGCGGACCCTGTCGCCGATAAAATGCTGACGACTGCCGCTCTGCTCGCTTTTATGAAGTTTGGGCTGTGCAATATCTGGATAGTGATGATAGTGCTCATACGCGAGTTTGCGATAACCTCGTTCAGACTTGCGGCGTCGGCGCAGGGAATTGTCATACCCGCCAATATTTACGGGAAGCTCAAAACCGTCAGCCAGATGGTTTTCACAACAGTCATTATGGTTTTGGGAGAGCTGTCATATCTTGGATTTTTGCCCGCCTCCTTCAATCTGCCCCTTGTGTCAAACGCTCTTTTGTGGATAACGGCGGTTCTTGCCGTCGTTTCGGGCGTGATTTATATAAAGCAAAGCGTCAAGCTTATCGATTTTTCCAAATAACTTTACATTTTTATCCGGTTGGAATATACTATACGGAAAGCCCGGTTGGAGTTGATTGTATGTTTAACAGGCTAAGGGAGGATATTTCCTGCATAAGGGAGCGTGACCCCGCCGCCTCGTCCTCGGCAATGGTGCTTCTATTATATCCGGGGCTGCGCGCCGTCAGAGCGCACAGGAAGGCGCACTGGTTTTACGAGCGCGGTCATTTTTTTACGGCAAGATATATTTCGCAGCGCAATGTCCGCAGAACAGGAATAGAAATACATCCCGGAGCTAAAATAGGCAAGCGGCTTTTTATTGACCACGGAGTGGGAGTGGTTATCGGGGAGACGGCTGAAATCGGTGACGACGTGACGCTGTACCAGGGCGTGACGCTCGGCGGCACGGGTAAGGATACGGGCAAAAGGCATCCGACTATCGGCAGCAACGTGATGATAGGCGCGGGCGCGAAGGTTCTCGGACCCTTCAGAGTCGGCGACAATTCAAGGATTGCCGCCGGAAGCGTCGTATTAAGCGAGATACCGCCCAACTCCACCGCAGTAGGCTCTCCGGCAAGGATAGTGAAAAGAGACGGGCTGCGCGTCGAAGATATGGACCAGGTTCACATTGCCGACCCTGTGAAGCAGGAAATCGATCGGCTTGAAAAAATGATAAACGAAATCAGGCGGGATAAGGTCTGACGTTCAAAGAGGATTTAATATGAAAATTTACAATACGCTCACAAGGCAAAAGGAAGAATTCACGCCTTTGGAGGAAAAAGAGGTTAAGATGTATGTATGCGGTCCTACCGTATACAATTATATCCATATAGGCAACGCGCGCCCGCTGTGCGTGTTCGACGTACTAAGGCGTTATTTGGAGTATAAGGGATACGGCGTCCTCTTTGTGCAGAATTTTACCGATATAGACGATAAAATCATTATGAAAGCCAATGAGGAGGGCGTATCGTCCAAAGAAATAGCCGAAAAATACATCAAGGAATACAAGACCGACGCGGACGGTCTGAATGTAAGGCCTGCCACGGTTCAGCCCAAGGCAACGGAGAATATCGGCGAGATAATCAAGCTTGTAAAGACGCTTATAGACAAGGGCTGCGCCTACGAGTCGGGCGGAGACGTGTATTTCGACACGAAAGCGTTCGACGGATACGGCAAGCTTTCGCGCCAGCCGCTTGAGGAGTTAGAGGCGGGCGCAAGAGTCGGCGTAGGCGAGCTTAAACGCGGGCATATGGATTTTGCTCTCTGGAAAAAGGCGAAGGAGGGCGAGCCTTTCTGGAATTCTCCGTGGAGCGAAGGCAGACCCGGCTGGCATATCGAATGCTCGGCGATGTCAAGGCGCTATCTCGGGGAGACGTTTGATATTCACTGCGGCGGTCAGGATTTGATTTTTCCGCATCATGAGAATGAAATCGCGCAGAGCGAATGCGCCAACGGCGCGCCGTTTGCACGGTACTGGATGCATAACGGCTACATTAACGTCGATAATATAAAAATGTCTAAGTCCGCCGGCAACTTTTTTACGGTGCGCGACGTCGCGAAGGTATACGGCTATGAGCCGGTACGCTACCTTATGGTAACGACGCATTACAGGATGCCCATAAATTACGGCGTCGAGGTCATTGAGCAGTGCAAGGCGTCGCTCCAAAGGCTGTACACCTGCCGCGACAACCTTGATTTTCTGCTTTCCAACGCTAAAACGCACAAAAACGACGGCGATACGGAGATTGAGAAAAAGCTTGCGGGGCATAAGGATGCGTTTATCAGAGCGATGGACGACGACCTCAACACGGCGGACGGCATCACCGCGGTATTTGAGCTTGTCTCAGATATTAACAGGCTGATTGACGGCAATTCTTCAAAGCGTATAATAACCTTTGCCGCTTCTTTGTTTGACGAGCTTTGCTCGGTTTTCGGATTGCTGTACAACCGGCAAAAAGAAGAGGTAAGCGACGAGGTTATGGCGCTCATAGAGAAAAGAACAGCCGCGAGGAAAGAAAAGAATTGGGCAGAGGCGGACAGGATACGCGACGAGCTTTCGGGGCTTGGAATAACCTTAGAGGACACGCCGCAGGGAATAAAAATTATCCGCTCATAAGAATTGGGAGAAATATGACAGGTAAAGAAAGAGCCGCCCTCAGGGCGAAGGCTAACGGACTCGAACCTCTTTTTCAAGTGGGAAAGGGCGGCGTCACCGAGGCGGTGATAGCGCAAACTGAAACCGCCTACAATACAAAAGAGCTTATAAAAATAAAGGTTCTTACAGAAACCTCGCCCGTCGCGGCGCGCGAGGCGGCGACGGTATTGGCGCAGAGGACGAATTCGGAAATAATTCAGGTAATAGGCGGCGTTATCGTGCTTTTCCGCGTCAACAACGAGCTGCGCGCAAAAGAAGCGCAGGCTAAAAAACGCGCCGCCGAACTGACGAAACCCAAGGTGAAAAAGCCTTCTTCACGCATAATAAAAACAGAAAAGAGAGCTTCGCGTTCCTTTTCTAATAAAAAAAGCAAGGAGAGATAGGGATGCTGTACGACCTGTTATATAAAGCGAGAAGTTACCGGAACTTTGACCCTTCGCACAAGTATACCGCCCAAGTGATGAAGGAGCTTATAAACCTGTGCCGTTTTACGCCCTCGACCTCGAACAGACAGTCTGTAAAATTCGCGTTCGCCTGCGACGATAAGCTTTGCGCAGAAGTGTTTCCGTTGCTTCGCTGGGCGGGCTATCTTACCGAAAAGCCGCCGTATTACGGAAACGTGCCATCCGCGTACATACTTTTATGCTGCGACTTGAACATAGCCGAAAAGCCCATAGAGATTGACGTAGGCATCTGCGCCCAGACGCTGGTTCTCGGCGCGATGGAAAAGGGGATTGGCGCCTGTATGATAGGCAGCTTCGACAAGGAAGAAATGTCGGCTCTTTTCGGTCTTTCCGAAAACCTGTATCCCCGTTTGATAATCGCATTAGGAGAGCCGAACGAAAAAATAGTGATTACGGACGCGGTACAGGGCGATATCAAATATTACAGGGACAAAGACAGAACGCACTTTGTCCCAAAGCGCCCGCTTGATGAAATTTTGATAATAAAATAAAAAAACTTGACAAACGGTTTTTATACTGCTATACTCAACACGCAATAAAGCAGAACTTTGTCCGTTCTCACCGAAACAGCCTTTGTCTGTGAGGTTAATATCGCCGGATGTACAGTATATTTGCGCGTGGACAGAAGGATCTGCCCACGCCAATTTTTTTTCGGAGGTGCTTTGGTATCGGTAGCAAGGAAATGCAACTGAATGAAGAAATCAGGGACAAAGAGTTAAGAATTGTCTCGGAGACGGGAGAGCAGCTTGGCATCATGTCCGCCAAGGACGCCCTAAAAATCGCCGAGAGTAAAAATCTTGACCTTGTTAAAATCGCTCCCCACGCGACGCCGCCCGTATGCAAGATTATGGATTACGGTAAGTATTGCTTTGAGCAGTCGAAGCGCGAGAAGGAAGCGAAAAAGCATCAAAAGGTTGTGGAGATGAAGGAAATCCGCCTGTCTCTCAACATTGATACACATGATTTTGACACAAAGGCAAACCATGCGAAAAAGTTTTTGAGCGACGGATATAAGGTGAAGGTTTCCATTCGGTTTCGCGGAAGGGAAATGGCACACGCCGAGAACGGCAAGATTATTATGTCCCGCTTTGCCGACGCGTGCGAGGAGTTTGGCTCCGTTGAGAAGCCCGCCAAACAGGAAGCCCGTTCAATGCTCATGTTCATGGCTCCGAAATCGTTAAAGTAAAAGGACAATTTTAAGGAGGATACAACTATGCCCAAAATCAAGACGCACAGCGGTGCTAAGAAACGCTTTAAGCTTTCCAAAAACGGCAAGCCTTTACGCGGTCACGCCAACAGGTCGCACATCCTTACAAAGAAGACGACTAAGCGCAAGAGGGGGCTTCGCAAGGCGAGCGTCGCGGACGTCACAAATCAGAAGCAAATCAAGCGTCTTATACCGTACAAATAAAGGAATTTAACGGAGGATATATATTATGGCTCGTATAAAAGGTGCGATTATGACTCGCAAAAGGAGAAACAAGGTTTTAAGGCTTGCCAAGGGTTACTACGGCTCGAAGAGCGTTTTGTTCAAGACCGCGAAGCAGGCTGTTATGAAGAGCGGCAACTACGCTTATATAGGGCGTAAACAGAAAAAACGCGATTTCCGCCGTCTGTGGATAACGAGAATATCGGCGGCGTGCAAGATAAACGGCGTCAACTATTCCACTTTTATAAACGGACTTAAAAGAGCGGATGTTGAGCTGAACCGCAAGATGCTTTCCGAAATAGCCATCAGCGACCCGCAGGGTTTCTCCGCTCTCGTAGAAAAAGCAAAGGCTGCGCTTTGAACAAATTATATGCGGACGATACGTATCGTCCGCATTGTTCCTTAAAGGGGTATTTTATTGGAAACTATTACGAGTAAGAGCAACGATAAAATAAAACTTGCTTCGGCTCTCGTTGCAAATGCCGGTAAAAGGAAGGAAACGGGACTTTTTCTTTTGGAGGGTCTGCGTCTGTGTCTTGACGCGGCAAGGAGTCCGGTGGTTATAGACAGCCTGTTTGTGACATCCGACGCGCTCTCGCGTTTTAAGAGCGAGATTTCGACAATAGCCGGAAAAGCTGCCGCACTTTACTGTATAGACGACGGCTTGGCGTCGAAAATTTCCGATACAAAGCACCCTCAGGGTGTTTTTTGTATATGCAAAACGCTTGACAAAACCGAAGATATATATAAAATGAATAAGGACGGAAAATACCTTGCGCTCGAGGAGGTTTCCAATCCGTTAAACTTCGGCTCTGCGTGCCGGAGCGCCGAAGCTTTCGGTCTTAACGGTATCATCGTAAGCGGCGGATGCGATATTTATAATCCCAAGGCTCAGCGCGCCGCGATGGGTTCGCTTTTGCGTTTGCCGGTTTTTGAGACTGACGATCTGGCGGAGCTTTTTCCGAAACTTTCGAAAATGGGAATGAAAACCTTCGCTGCCGTATTGGATTTTGACGCCGTTGATATCAGAAACGCCGATTTTTCCGGAGGCGCCGTCTGCGCCGTCGGAAACGAGGGCGCGGGCTTAAAGCCGGAAACGGTAAGCGCGGCGCAAAGCAGAATAACCGTTAAAATGCAAGGCGAAACCGAGTCGCTCAACGCAAACGCGGCGGCTGCGGTGATAATGTGGGAAATGATGAGATGAGCAATTGCCCTCCCGAGTATTGGATGTGGCTGCAAGACGCTGTCGGCGCCGGAGCGCGAACGGACGAAATCCTTTCGTACTTCATCACCCCTGAGAAGATGTACGCGTCCGGAGTTGCCGAGTGGCGGCTTTCCGGCGTCATATCGCCCGCAAGGGTCGGGAGCTTACAAAGGCGTTCACCCAAAGAGTTCGGGAGCGTTCTCGCCGAGTGCGCGCGCAGAGGTTACAAGGTTTTGACGCCTGACTGCGCAGCCTTCCCGAGGCAGCTTTTAACGCTTCCCGATATGCCTCTTGTCCTATACGCCGCCGGCGATGAGAGCGCGCTTTCAGATCATGTCCATATAGCGATAGTCGGCACGAGAGAGGCGAGCTCCTACGGTATCACGGTTGCGCAGAGGATGAGCTATTCCCTCGCGAAAGCCGGCGTGACGGTAGTCAGCGGCGGGGCGCTCGGGATAGACAGCGAGGCGCATGCGGGCGCCATGCTTGCCAAGGGCAGGACGGTCTGCGTTTTAGGCAGCGGGCTGTGCGATAATTATCTGGTGTCAAACGCCCCTCTTAGAAGGGCGATTACACGCTACGGGGCGGTAATAAGCGAATACCCGCTTTATACAAAAGCTTCAAGGCTTACATTCCCGATAAGGAACCGTCTGATATCAGGACTTTCGCTCGGGACGCTCGTTATCGAGGCTGGCGAGAGGAGCGGTTCCCTGATAACCGCAAGGTATGCCGCCGAACAGGGGAGGGACGTATTCGCGGTTCCGGGCGACATCGTGCGCTCCTCTTTTACAGGCACAAACAAGCTTATTCAGGACGGAGTCAAGGCTGTGTTTACGCCCTCGGACATTTTGTCCGAATACGAGTTTGAATACGGCGAGTATTTGAATACCCGCACAGCGGACGAGCTGTTTATGCAGACAAAGTATGTGGATTACAGAAAGGGCGGTAAAAAAGAGCCGCCCGAAGAAGAAAAAACGGCGCCGCTGCCAAAAGAGGCTTCGGCGAACGCCCGAAAGGTACGCGAAATATTGTCGGAAAAGCCTTTGCACATAGATGAAATATCCGAAAGAACCCACCTTGACACCGCGCAGGCGCTGTCCTCGCTGACGGAGCTTGAAATGTACGGATGCGCTTGCCAGATTGAAGGCAAGAGATATATAATAAAATGAATGAAGAGGAAAAGCTTATGTCAAAGCTCGTTATTGTCGAGTCGCCTACAAAGGCGTCAAACATCAAAAAATATCTCGGGAGCGGATACGACGTAATGGCGTCCGTGGGTCATGTCAGGGATTTGCCCGCGGCGAAGCTCAGCGTTGACGTTAAAAACGACTTCGCCCCCAAATACGCCGTCATTAAGGGCAAGGAAAAGCTCGTAAAGGAGCTGAAAGAAAAGGTGGACGCGAGCGAAGCCGTTTTTCTCGCCACCGACCCGGACCGTGAGGGAGAGGCGATATCGTGGCATCTCGCCGCCTTGCTCGGACTTGACCTTAACAGCAGAAACAGGGTTAAATTCAACGAGATAAATGAAAAAACAGTAAAAAAGGGTATTGCTAACCCCGAGACGATAGATATCGGACTCGTAAACGCGCAGCAGGCGCGCAGAATTCTTGACAGACTTGTGGGTTACAAGCTCAGTCCGTTTATTTCGCAGAAGATACGCAGGGGTCTTTCCGCGGGACGTGTTCAGAGCGTCGCCGTCAGGATGATAGCGGACAGGGAAGCCGAAATTAACGCGTTCGTCCCCGAGGAGTACTGGCTGCTTGACGCGAAGCTTTTAGTCAACCGCAGGCAGTTTACGGCGTCTTTCTCGGGCGATGAAACCGGAAAAATCAAGCTTACATCCAAAGAGGACACAGACAGGATACTGAAAAGACTCGACAATGCCGATTACAGTATCAGCTCTATTAAAAAGGGTCAAAGAAAAAAGCAGCCATCCCCGCCGTTTATCACCTCGTCGCTTCAGCAGGAGGCGTCGAGGCGGCTCGGATTTCAGGCTCAAAAAACAATGAAGATAGCGCAGGAGCTTTATGAGGGCGTACAAGTCAAGGGTATGGGTTCGATAGGACTTATAACCTATATGAGAACCGACTCGCTGCGTATATCGGAGGAGGCGCGGGCAGACGCCAATAAGTATATAGAGAGTGCTTACGGCGGCGCGTATCTCCCCGAAAAGCCGAGGTATTTCAAGTCGCGCGCGGGCGCACAGGACGGACACGAGGCCATTCGTCCCTCCGTCGCCTCGCTTACCCCCGAAAAGGCTAAGGAGAGCCTGACGTATGACCAGTATAAGCTGTATAACCTTATTTGGCGGCGATATATCGCGAGCCTTATGGCGGCGTCCGTGCAGGACACGGTAAAGGTTGATATCAAGGCGGTTGGAGAGGCGGACAAAAATACCGAAAGGTACTGCCTGTTTACCGCGAGCGGGTATTCTGTGAAATTTGACGGGTACACGGTGTTATATGAGGATACTTATTCGGACGGCGAGGAAAAGGAAGGAAAGCTTCCTCCTATGAAAGAAACGGACGAGCCAAAGCTTAGGGAGCTTATATCCGCTCAGCACTTCACCCAGCCTCCCGCAAGGTATACCGAAGCTTCTCTTATCAAGGCGCTTGAAGAAACGGGAGTAGGCAGACCGAGCACATATGCCGCAATAGTCAGCACCATAGTAAAAAGGGAATATGTGATAAGGGAGAACAAGCTGTTAAAACCCACCGAGCTCGGAATGGTCGCTACGGGACTGCTCAAAGAAAAGTTTCCAAAGATTGTAAACGCGAAATTTACGGCGTCAATGGAAACAAAGCTTGACGAGGTAGAGAGCGGACAGTGCGATTATATCGCGATGTTACACGAATTTTATGACGATTTTGACGCCGCGCTTCAAAAGGCGAAGGCGGATATGGCGGGTCAAAAGATAAGGTTAGAAGCCGATATAACCGACGTTATATGCGAGAAATGCGGTAAGAATATGGTAATCAAAGCCGGACGTTTCGGAAAGTTTCTCGCGTGTCCCGGGTATCCGGACTGTAAAAACACGAAGCCGATTATTGAAAATACCGATGCTACATGCCCGCGCTGCGGAGGGAACATTATAGGAAAGAAATCTAAAAAAGGTCATCCGTTCTACGGCTGCTCGAATTATCCCGAGTGCAACTTTATGACCTGGGATAAACCGACGGGCGAATTATGTCCCAAGTGCGGAAAATCGCTTTTCAAAGGAAGAGGAGGCGTAATTTCCTGCGGGAACGAGGCGTGCGACTATACCATAAAGGCGCCGAGGAAGAACGCCAAGGAGGCTCCGGCAAAACCCGATACGCTTTAAGGACAGCTATAAACCCGATAGAATTGGAGTTACACAGATGGCACAGCTGCACGCAAGCGTAGTCGGAGGCGGTCTCGCCGGAACAGAGGCGGCTATGCAAATAGCGAAAAGAGGAATAAAGGTTACGCTGTACGAAATGAAGCCCTTGAAGTTTTCGCCCGCTCATTTCAGCGAGAATTTAGCCGAGCTTGTCTGTTCAAATTCCTTTAAGGCGCTGCGGCTCGGCAGCGCCGCGGGACTGTTAAAAGAGGAGATGCGCTTTTTCGGCTCCGTCTGCCTTTCGGCCGCCGACAAGTCAAGAGTGCCGGCGGGCGGCGCCCTTGCGGTTGACAGGGACATTTTTTCAGAAGAAGTGACAAAAGCGGTAAACGCGGAGAAAAATATAAAAATTGTCCGCGGTGAGGTTACACAAATACCCGAGGACAAGGCGGTAATAATCGCTGCGGGTCCGCTTGTTTCCGACGCTTTGGCAAAGAGTATAGAAAAGCGGTTTGGAGAGCTGCTCAGCTTTTATGACGCGGCGGCGCCTATCGTCACGGCGGACAGTATAGATTACGGCAAAGCTTTTTTTCAGTCGCGTTATGACGGCGGCGACGGCGATTATGTCAATTGCCCGATGAATAAAGAGGAGTACGAGGAGTTTTATGAAGCACTGATAAGCGCCGAGACCGCGAAGCTGCACGGCTTCGACGTTTACGAGGGCTGTATGCCCGTAGAGGTTCTTGCGAAGCGCGCAAAGGACAGCATACGCTTCGGACCCTTAAAGCCTGTGGGGCTTAAAGACCCGAGGACGGGACACAGACCGTGGGCAAACCTCCAGCTGCGAAAGGAGAACGCGGCGGGAACTCTTTACAACCTTGTGGGATTTCAGACCAATTTGAAGTTTTCACAGCAGAAACGAGTGTTTTCGCTTATTCCGGCGCTTAA
>CAZQXZ010000012.1:18220-22165 GCA_964597515.1 uncultured Eubacteriales bacterium
GACGCCGAATACGCCAGATACGGCGTGATGCACCGCAACACATTTTTAAACTCTCCGAGAATACTTAATCCCGACGGCTCGGTAAAGGACTGTGAAAATCTTTTCTTCGCGGGGCAGATAACGGGCGTTGAGGGCTATATGGAAAGCGCCGGTTCGGGTATCATAGCGGGTATAAACGCCGCGAAAAGACTTTTGGGCGAAAAGCCTTTAACGCTTCCGCCCATAACGATGCTCGGCGCGCTCGGAGCGTATATACGGGACGGTACGGCAAAAAGTTTTCAGCCGATGGGCGCGGCGTTCGGTTTGCTGCCCCCCCTTGATGAGGAAATAAGGGATAAGCGTCTTAAATACGAGACCCTTGCCGAAAGGAGCTTGCAATACCTCGGCGAACACATAAGATAAAAACGCGGCGGAAAGGATTCGGCATATGTTGTTTAATGTAAAAAAAGACATAAGCAAAAGAACGTTCATTATCGCCGTAATCTGTATTACCGTATTAACAGCCGCGGTCTTTATGTATTTTGGAAGCATGTATCTTGGATTTTTCGGCGGCAGAACGCCAAAAACGCCCGACAGCGGCGCGTCCGAGTCTGTTAAGGAATACGCCGGCTATGAGTACGAAAGCACTGACGGCGGCGTTGCGGTGCTGAAATACAACGGTGCGGACGCAGACATAACGGTACCCGATAAAATCGGGGGCGAGCAGGTAGTCGAAATCGGGAAAAGGGCGTTTGCGGAAAACGCCGCTCTAACCGGTGTTATCATTCCCGATACGGTGACGCTGATAGGAATTGAAGCGTTTTCCGGCTGTTCCTCATTAAAAAGCGTAGCGCTGCCCGGGTCGCTTGCGGCGATTGCTTACGAGGCGTTTCGGGAATGTTCCTCTCTTGAAGAAATCGTATTTCCGGACAAAGTCAACATAGTCGGAGACAACGCTTTTTTCGGATGCGCGTCCCTAAAAAGCATCGCTCTTTCGGAGAATATACTGTATTTCGGCTCCTCGGTTTTCGAGGGCAGCGCGTGGTATGAAGCCGAAAAAGACGGTATCGTCACCGTCGGCAATATTCTGTACGGTTACAAAGGTAAAATGCCCGAAAAGTATACGCTTGAAATTCCAAATGGGATAAAAACCGCCGCTTGCGAAGCGTTTTACGGTCAAGCCGATATCGTCGTTATCAAGTATCCGGACTCGTTTAAGAACATAGGCAGGCGTACTTTTGCGTATTGCGACGGGCTTACAGCCGTAAACCTGCCCGAAGGGATAAGGCGGATAGGGGCGGGAGCTTTTGAGTTCTGTCCGAATATAGAAAAAGTGTCGTTGCCGGATACGGTTATCGAAATAGACGAGGGCGCGTTTTTAGGTTGTTTAAACCTTGAAAGCACACATATTGCCGAGAAAAACGTCTATTTTTCATCTGACGGCTCCGCTCTCTTCACAAAGGAAAAAAACCGTCTGCTTTTTTTCTGTCCGGCGGGCGCAAAGACGGATTACACAATTCCCGACACCGTGACAAGCCTTGACGGCGGCGCGTTTTACGGATGTAAAAATATAGAAAGCGTGACCTTGCCGAATTCGCTGACAGAGCTGCCTGCCCGGGCGTTTTCCGAATGTCTGTCCATAGCTTCGATTACCGTTGCGGACTCCGTTACCGTTATTGGCGACCTTGCGTTTTCCGGATGTGAAAGCCTTATTTATATCAAATTGCCCGAAAACCTCGAAAAAATCGGATATAACGTGTTCTCCTATTGCAATTCGCTTGAAAGTATCAGCGTATCCGAGGACTGCGAAAGCTTTACGGTTTTGGACGGGGTTTTATTTTCAAAGGGTATGGATGTGCTGTACGCATTTCCCGCCGCCGGTCCCCGCACAGAGTATGCGCTTCCGAAAAGCGTGAAAAAAATTGCCGGCGGAGCTTTCTTCGGCGCCGTAAGCCTTACCGCGGCAGAGCTTCCCGAGGGTCTTGAAATTATATTCGGCGAAGCGTTTTCCGAGTGCAAAGGCATACTTCGCGCCGCTATACCATCGACCGTAAAAGAAATCGGGGCTCTGTGCTTTGCGGGCTGCGCATCCCTAAAAAGCGTGACAATAGGAAAAGAGGTTTCAGTTATAGGCTTGGGAGCCTTTGACAAGTGCTACGCGCTTAAAAGCTTCGGCGTACAGGAGGGAAACGAATATTTTACAGCTCAGGACGCCGTTCTTTATACGGCGGATAAGACAAAGCTCATATACTATCCCGCCGCTAAAAACGGCAAGGAGTTTACCGTCCCGCAAACGGTTGAGTCAATAGCTGATTACGCCTTTAACGGATGCGCTTATCTTGAAAAAGCAGTCCTTCCCGCGTCGCTTTCAGAGCTTTCTCCGTTTTCGTTTTTTAGATGCGCCGCGCTGAAATCGTTTGAGCTTGGCACAGCTAACGCGGCTTTCTCCGCGCACGACGGAATTCTTTATAATTCGGATAAAACCTCTCTCATAAAATACCCGTCTAATAAATCGGGAAGCTTCTTCGCTGTACCAGAAACGGTTATTTCTATTTCGGAGAATGCTTTTGAAAGCTGTACTATGCTCACGAAAATCGAAATAGGCAAACAGGTAAAGGAAATAACGCCGTATTCGTTTTCCGAAACGAAGCGCCTTACGCTGATTTGTGAAAAAAACAGTTACGCCCAAAGCTTCGCCATATATTACGGATTTGACTGCGAGCTGTCATAACAACCGAAAGGAAAAACTTTATGAGAATAATCATTGACGCTTTCGGGGGCGACAACGCCCCCGCAGAGATATTAAGGGGCGCGTCTCTTGCCGTAAAAGAGCTTGGGGTTCAGATACTCGCCGTCGGAGACGAGATAAAAATAAAGCGGACTCTTTCGAAGAACGGGATAGACGCAGCGGGCATTTCCGTTATTCACGCTCCCGATATCTTAAAAGCCGGCGACAATCCTCTCGCCGTGAGGCATAAGGATAATATGACCTCGATGGCGGTGGGACTGCGCCTGCTCAAAGCCGGAGAGGGCGACGCGTTCGTATCCGCCGGAAGCACGGGCGCGCTCGTGGTAGGCGGGACGTTTATCGTCAAAAGGATAAGCGGCATAAAAAAGCCCGCAATAGGCTCTGTAATGCCCGGCGATAACGGTCCGTTTATGCTTATTGACAGCGGCGCCAATATAGATTGCCAAGCGCGCTCGTTAAGGCAGTTCGCGCTGATGGGTTCGCTGTATATGAGGAACGTTCTCGGCATAGAAAACCCGAGAGTCGGCATAGCAAACATAGGAGAGGAGCCGGACAAGGGCACGCCGCTGTGCGCCGAAGCATACGAGCTTCTTAAAAATACGCCGAACATAAATTTTATCGGAAACGCCGAAGCGCGCGACATACCGTTTACCGCGGCGGACGTCGTGGTGGCGGACGGATTTACCGGCAATATTATTCTCAAAACATACGAGGGGGCGGCTCTCGCGATACTCGGCAACTTAAAAGCCGTTTTTACGGCGGGTGCGCTGTCTAAGCTGTCGTATCTCGGGATAAAAAAAGGACTTGACGAATTTAAGAAAAAGATGGATTATAAAGAATACGGCGGAGCGGCTTTGATGGGGCTTCAAAAGCCTGTGATAAAGGCGCATGGTTCGTCGGACGCGAGAGCGTTCAAAAACGCCGTCAGGCAGGCGAAACAATATTGTGAAAAAAACGTTATCGCTTTGATTTCCGAGCAGCTGGGAGAAGCACAAGATGATGAATGAATTTCAGGAAAAATCAGGATATACGTTTAAGAACGAGCATCTTTTAATTAAGGCGCTTACACATTCCTCCTGCGCCAACGAGCGCCGTCTTGCGTATAACAACGAAAGGCTTGAGTTTTTAGGAGACTCGGTACTCGGCTTCATCACAGCCGATTATCTTTATAAAAACTTCGGCAAAGAGCGCGAGGGCGACCTTACGAAGCTTCGGGC
>CAZQXZ010000012.1:22175-26037 GCA_964597515.1 uncultured Eubacteriales bacterium
CTGTGAAAGCTCGCTTGCAGATTTCGCGAAGCAGCTTAGAATAGGCGACTTTTTGCTCCTCGGAAAGGGAGAGGAGCAGACGGGCGGAAGAACGCGCCCGTCTGTGATTGCCGATGCGTTTGAAGCAGTCGCAGCGGCGGTATATCTTGACGGAGGGCTTGAGGCGGCGCGCGCCTTCTTATTGAAATTTATAATCCCCGCGGTTGAAAAAAGCGGCGCTTTGGACGATTACAAAACTATTTTACAGGAAAAGGTTCAGCGCGTTAAGGGCAATACGATAAGGTACGAGCTGACGGGGGAGGACGGACCCGACCACGACAAGGTTTTTACCGCGGCGGTGATAGTAAACGGCAAAGCGGCAGGAGAGGGAAGCGGCAAAAGCAAAAAAGACGCCGAGCAAAACGCCGCGAAAGCCGCTCTGGACGCGATATGAAAACGAAGCGCGCCAACATTGCTTTTTTCGTGCCGCATGAGGGCTGCCCTCATTCCTGCTCCTTCTGCGACCAAAGGAACATTTCAGGACAGCGCGCCCCCTTGACGCCCGAGGATATCATAAGAACTCTTGAAGTCATAGACCCGAAAACGCTTGTTCCTGATATGACGGAGCTTGCTTTCTTCGGCGGAAGCTTCACCTGTATCGGCAAAGAGCGGATGGCCGCCTATTTAGAAGCGGCGAACAAATTCAGTGACCGCCGCCTTTTTGGCGGGATAAGAATTTCAACGCGCCCCGACGCCGTATCCGACGAAATACTTCGTATGCTCAAAGACTACGGCGTCACCTCCATAGAGCTTGGCGCGCAGAGTACCGACGAGACGGTTCTCGCTTTTAACGAAAGGGGACACACCGCAAGGGATATCTCACAGTCGTCCGAAACAATAAAAAAACACGGCTTCTCCTTAGGGCTTCAAATGATGACCGGACTTTACAAAAGCTCGCCCGCGGCTGACATAAAAACCGGCGAAGACATCATAGCTTTGCAGCCGGATACGGTAAGGATTTACCCGACCGTCGTACTCGAAAAAACGCGTCTGGAAGAGCTTTATAAAAGCGGCGCGTATGTTCCGCAGACTCTGAAAGAGGCGGTTGAGCTTTGCGCGAAGCTGCTGCGGATGTTTTATGACGGCGGCATAACCGTTATACGGACCGGACTTCATTCCGGAGGCGGCGTAAACGAGGGCTATGTCGCGGGACCGTACCATCCGGCGTTCGGAGAGCTATGCGAGAGCGAAATATACCTTGAAGAAGCGCAAAAAAAGCTGTGCGGATATAAAAAAGGCGAATATATCCTTATCGTCGGTGAAAGTGAAAAGTCGAAAATGACGGGTCAGAAAAAAACGAATTTAACCGAGCTTCTAAAACGCGGCTACCGTTGTACGGTAGAAGGCGAAAGCGGAATAAAGCGGTATGAAATAAAGATAAGATAAAACGTGAAACGGTGAAACGAATGTACTTAAAGTCATTGGAAATGCAAGGGTTCAAGTCCTTTCCGGACAAGACGGCGCTCAGCTTCGGCAGCGGTATTACGGCTGTCGTCGGACCAAACGGAAGCGGAAAAAGCAATATAGCGGACGCGGTGCGCTGGGTTCTCGGCGAGCAGTCCACAAAGTCGCTTAGGGGCGCTAAGATGGAGGACGTCGTATTCTCCGGCACGTCCGAGCGCCGCGCCGTGGGTTATGCCGAGGTAACGCTGAGGCTTGACAACTCCGACAAAAGCCTTAGCGGCGATAAAAAAGAAGTAAGCGTAACAAGGCGTTACTACCGCTCGGGTGAAAGCGAGTATAAGCTGAACGGCGAAGCGGTTAGATTAAAGGATATAAACGAGCTGTTTATGGATACGGGTCTTGGCAAGGCGGGCTACTCGATGATAAGCCAGGGCAAAATAAACGATATGGTTTCGGCGAAATCCGCCGAAAGGCGTGATATGTTTGAGGAAGCCGCGGGCATTTCGCACTATCGGTACCGCCGCACGGACGCCCTAAAAAGGCTTGACCAGGCGGAGGAAAACCTCGTAAGGCTCAGAGATATTTTAGCCGAGCTTGAAAGCCGCGTCGAGCCTCTTAGAATACAGAGCGAAAAGGCGGAAAAATTCCTTGAATACGCACATGAGAGGAAAAATCTTGAAATAGGGCTTTGGCTGCGCGTTATCGAAAAGACGAAATCGGGACTGTCACAGCAGGAGACGAGGCTCGCCGCCGCGGACGCTCAATACAAGGCGGCGGAACGCGAGCTTTCCGATATTGAAACCGAGATAGAGAAAGCGTTTGCCGAAACCCAAAAAATCACGGTTTTAATCGACGAGGTAAGACGGGCGTCCTTTGAGCTTGACGAAAAGGCGCTGTCAATAAAGGGGCAGATAGCGGTTCTTGAAAACTCTATCGGGTACAACGACGAGGCGATAGCGCGAATACGGCGCGATATGCTTTTGGAGGACGACGTCAACAAACGGCTCGGCGGGCAGATAGAGGAAACGCAAAAAGAAACAGACGCTCTCAGGGCGCGTATCGAGGGAGAAAAATCTGAGCTGCTTGCCGTTACGGGCGAGATGAACGCGCTTGCAAAGCAAAGCGACGCGGCGGCGGGCAATTACGCGAAGCTGTCGGGCGAGCTGTCACGCCTTTCGATAGAGCTTGCGGACTGTCGGGTTATTATCTCGACGGCGGGTTCGTCGGCGGCGGAAATGAACTCAAGAACAGCCGCAATAGACGAGAGCGCGGCAAAGAATAATACTGTAATAGCCGAGCTTGAAAACGGGCGCGATGAAGCGAAAAAGAACCTTGACGCGGCAGAAGAACGCCATACGGAGCTTATCAATTCACTCGACGGGCTGATAATGCGAACCGAACAAAGGGCGAAAAAAGCCGAAGAGCTGAAACAAAGGGAGCAAAAGCTCCAAAACGACCTAAATCTCTGTATATCCGAAAAAACTATGCTTTTTGACCTTGAAAAGAATATGGAGGGATACCAGGGTTCCGTCAAGGCGGTGATGAGGGAGGTCAAAAGGGGAACGCTTTCGGGTATTCACGCCCCTGTGTCGCAGCTTATAAGCGTCAGGGAGGAATACGCGCTTGCCATAGAGACGGCTTTAGGCGCACAAATCCAGAATATTGTCACGGACAGCGAGGACGACGCGAAACGCGCCATAGCGTACTTAAAGCAGAGCAATTCGGGCAGAGCCACTTTTTTGCCGCTTACGGCTATAAAGGGTAACGTACTTGACGAAAAATCGCTTTCAGACTGCTTCGGGTACATAGACCTCGCCTCAAACCTCGTAAGCCGTGATAAAAAATACGACCGGATAATACTGTCGCAGCTTGGAAGGACGGTTGTCGCCGAGGATATGGACTGCGCCGTTGCAATATCTAAAAAATATGCATACCGTTTCAGAATAGTGACGCTTGACGGTCAGGTGATAAACGCGGGCGGCTCTATAACGGGCGGCTCAAAGACTCATACGGCGGGGATGCTCAGCCGCGTGAACGAAATAGAACGGCTTGAAAAAAAAGCAAGAAGTTTAGAAGAGGAACTGAAAACCGCGTCCCGTGACGTCAAAAGCGCGTCCGAGAGCTATAACGCGTCGCAGGCAAGCCTTACGGGGCATAAAAGCGAGCTTGCCGTGTCCGCGGAGGATAAAATCCGTTTTGAGAGCCTGCTTGAACTGAAAGAGGGGCAGCTGTCGGCTGCGCTCGCGGCGAATGAGGCTCTTTTTTCCGAAAAAGCTGATATCGCCGCGAGAAAAGACGCGCTGCAAACAGAGTCCCAAAGCGCCGAAAAGAAGCTTGCGCAGCTTCAAAAGGTTATAATGGAAACCGAAAACCAACTTGCTGAAATAACCGGAGACAGGGAAAAGCTCCACGACACGCG
>CAZQXZ010000012.1:26047-28253 GCA_964597515.1 uncultured Eubacteriales bacterium
TTCATATCGTCGCGGATGAAAAGGAGATAGAGGCGAAAGAGGAAATCATAGAAAGGCTTGCCAGGAGAGGCGACTCGCACAAGGACAGAATAGAGCAGTTAGACGCCGAAATCAAAGAGATTGAGGATAGAAACGACGTCATTCGGGAAGAAATAAAACAAAATATAACCGAGGTTCAAAAGTTAAAAGATGAAAAGGAAGGCTCGGACTCCAAAATAGACGAGCTTATAAAACAGCGCGAGGAATTTGAGGTAAAAAGCGGGCAGCTGCGCGTTCTTGAACGCTCAAAGTCTACACAGCGCGAGGCTCTGAGCGGCGAGGTGGTAAGGCTTGAGGAACGCAAGACGGCAATGATGAGGGAATATGACGACGTCTGCGCGAAGCTTTTCGAGGAATATGAGCTTACAAGGCGCGAGGCGCAGCAGCTCGATATTGTTATCGAAAACGTGGGACAGGCGCAAAAAAGGCTCTCGGAGCTTAAAAGTAAAATTAAGGCGCTGGGCAGCGTCAATGTCGGAGCCGTTGACGAGTATAAAGAGGTTTCAGAGCGGTATCTGTTCTTAGGCGGGCAGATAGAGGATATTGAAAAATCCAAAAAAGAGCTTATTAAAATGATAGGCGAGCTTACTGAGAAGATGGCGGTACGCTTTATGGAAAGCTTTGATGAAATAAACAAAAGCTTCGCAGAAACCTTCCGCGAGCTTTTTGACGGCGGCAAGGCGCAGCTTCACCTGACGGACGAGAGGGATATTCTCGAGTGCGGCATTGAGATAAACGTTCAGCCGCCGGGTAAGAATATTCAGAACATAGACCTTTTGTCTGGCGGCGAAAAGGGGCTGTCCGCAATCGCGCTGCTGTTCGCGATACTGAAAGTCGCGCCCGCGCCCTTTTGCATATTCGACGAGGTGGAGGCGGCTCTTGACGACGTGAACGTCAACCGTTACGCCTCGTATCTCAGAAGAATGGCGGCAAACACGCAGTTCATCCTTATAACGCACCGCAGAGGGACAATGGAGGAGAGCGATATGCTCTACGGCGTTACAATGCAGGAGGACGGCGTTTCAAAGCTGCTTGAATTACAAACGGCGCAGATGGCAAAGGAACTCGGACTTGAATAAAAACAGGAGTGAAAAATGGGTATATTCAAAAAAATCAACGCGGGACTCAGAAAAACCAGAAACAGTATGTCGGGGGCGGTTGACAATGTTCTTGACAGCTATACTTCGATTGACGCACAGCTTTTCGACGAGCTTGAGGAAGCCCTCGTAATGGGCGACGTAGGGGTATCCACCGCGTCCGAAATAACGAAAAGGCTAAATGACCGCGTGCGTAAAAACGGTATAACAGACCCCAAAGAGGTAAGGGAGGAAATCGTTGAGGTCGTCGCACAAATGCTTGAGGGCGGCGAGGATATGGGGCTTGTCACCGTCCCGTCGATAATACTTGTTATAGGCGTAAACGGCGTAGGCAAGACTACCACGATAGGCAAAATGGCGGCGATGTACAAGGCTCGGGACAAAAAAGTTATCATAGCCGCTGCGGATACGTTTCGCGCCGCGGCTATCGATCAGCTCCAGATATGGGCTGAAAGAGCCGGAGTCGAAATAGTCAAGCACAAGGAGGGCGCCGACCCCGCCGCCGTTATTTTTGATACGATAGCGGCAGCAAAGGCGCGAAACAGCGATATCATTATCTGTGACACGGCGGGCAGACTCCACAACAAGAAAAACCTGATGGACGAGCTTGCGAAAATCTATAAGGTCATTGACAGGGAGCTTCCGTATTCCGACCGCGAGGTGCTTTTGGTACTTGACGCTACGACGGGTCAGAACGCCATAAGCCAAGCAAAGGAATTCAAGAATATCGCTGAAATTACGGGCATAGCCCTCACTAAGCTTGACGGAACGGCGAGAGGCGGCGTCGTGCTTGCCATAAAGAACGATTTGGATATTCCCGTGAAATTTATTGGGGTGGGCGAGGCTGTTGACGACCTGCAGCCTTTCAGTCCGCGCGCGTTTGCCGAGGGGCTTTTTGAGTCGCTTCCCGAGGATTTCGAGGAAGAGGAGCCGCAATACGTTGAAAAGATGTTAGAAGCGGACAGGGCGGTTACGCAAGAGGAAACAAAAGAACCGCGGGACAAAGCCGCCGGGCAGCCGCAAGAAAAGGAAGAAGAGGAAGAGGAAGAGGAAGAGGAAGAGGAAGAGGA
>CAZQXZ010000013.1:0-26924 GCA_964597515.1 uncultured Eubacteriales bacterium
CGGTACAGAGGTCATTTTAACGTAATGAACAACGGCACGATTACAAATCTGCCTGACGAGTGCGTGGTGGAGGTTCCGTGCTATGTGGATTATAACGGCGTTTCAGTGCCGAAGGTAGGCGCGCTGCCCTTAGGCTGCGCCGCTATATGCTCGCAGAGCGTGTGGGTGCAAAAGCTTGCGCTCGAAGCGGCTGTGAGCGGCGATATAAACCTGCTTTATCAAGCGGCTTTAATGGACCCGCTGACTGGCGCGGTCTGCACTCCCGATGAAATTAAAATGATGGCGGACGAAATGCTCGTCGCGGGCGCCGAGTGGCTGCCGCAATATAAAAATGAGATACCCAAAGCCAAAGAAAGATTAAATTCGTCAAAACTGACTTTACGCCCCGTCAAGGGCTTCACCCTTAAAGCCAAAACGGTTGAGGAAATGGCGCTTGAAAAAGGCAGATACAGAAAGCTTGCCGACGCCGCGGCGAAGGAAAACGTAAAATGACAGATTAAGTGCAAAAAGCCGGGGGACAATTCCCCGGTTTTTTTTATGTCTGTTATGCGAAAAATACCATAAGCCTTGAATAGAGGCGTTTGACCATACCCATAGGCGCGTGTTCGCATGCGAACTCAAATGCCTTTCGTGTAAACGCTCCGTCGGTAAGCTCTCCGTATGTAAGCGTATAGGTTTTATAGCTGTTTAAGTCGTCCTCTGACAGCTCAAAAACCCTAACTCCCCTGTCGCGCCCCGGACCGTAGACGTTGAAGCCCGTCCCCTGCGTATAGCCGATGTCGATACCCTTACACGAAACGACAAAGCTGTTCATATGGTCGTGACCGAAAAATACTCCTTTGACCTCTCCCTTTTCAAGAAACGCGTCAAATTCACCGTTATTCGTGTCAGACGGCGCAGGCGCTTCCCTGAAAAAGTCGTCCTTTGAGCAGGTTTCGGGCAGCTTATAGTACTGCCCCGCGTGGCTTCGAAACGCGGGTATCGCGCCCTTCGTCCCGCGCTTTGTGCGTAGAAGTCCGCAAAAGACCTCGGGGACGGGTATGTGCTGAAACACAAAGGAAGGCAGATATTCCCCGAATTCTGATTTTATACGCTCTCGCTCGTTTTTGTACCACTCAATCTGCTCACGGCTCACAGGCTCGTATCCGTCCCTTGTCATACCGTTCGAGTCAATTATATATAGGTTGAATAATGCCCTTTCACCTTTACTGTCATATATTTGCAGACTGAACGTTCCCCTGTCACCGTTATTTCTCGGCTCGCCGAGTATACAGCCCGAAAGCCTGCTGTACATTTTCGCCTGCCGTGCGTTTTCCACGCCCGACTGTCTGTCATGGTTTCCGTATGTCACAGTAAAGGGTATTTCCCTCGAAGTAAGAGGCTGCGTTATAACGCCTATGAGCCTTTCCACGATTTCCTCCGGGTTCCCTTTTTTCATAGATTTATCGTAGCCCTGTATCTGATCGCCCGTCAAAACGGCAAGGTCGGGCGTAACCTTATCCAAAGCGGCGTTTAATAGCTTTAAGGTGTCCGGAGATACCCTCGGGATTTCCTGAATGTCGGCTATCTGCATTATTCTGAATTTACCGTCCTTGCCGAATTTTAGCACCTTAGCACCCCTTTTCGCTGTAATTATATTCCTTTATGCGTGAAAAATCAACTTTTGCCGGTTTAATATTGACTTTATCCCTTTACGATAATAAAATTACCATACCAATCAATTCGGAGAGTGTTATGGAAAAATTAAGATTTATAAACGGGTGTTTCACGGTTTTGCAAGTCAGCGACGCCCAGGATATGCATATTGTCAGAAAAGCGATGGTAAAAATGCTTGATAAGGCTTACGATAGGGTGAAGCCCGACCTTGTCGTTTTTACGGGCGACAATATACTCGGCAACCATCTCAAAGACGCGCGTTTCGGCAGCCGTCCCGTCATATTTGATAAGGAGGGCGAGCTTGCGCGGATGAAAACCGCTCTCGCTCATATATTGAAGCCCGTTTCCGACAGGAAAATACCGTTTGCGTTTATCTACGGCAATCACGACGATTGGAACAGAGTATCTAAAAATGAGCAGGCGGATATTTATAAAAGCTACCCGTACTGCGTGCCATTTAATGAAAGCGACTGCACAGTCGACTGTGATACATATTATATTCCCGTTTACAGCGAGGACGGCGCGGAAAAGCTCGGTCTTTTTATGGTTGACTGCGCCCGGTACGATAAAGAGCAAAATAAGAATTATGAGCTGATAAAGCCGGAAACCGTAAAATGGTTTTCTAAAGAAAGTGAAAATCAACGAAAACGAAATAACGGCGAAAATATCCCGTCTCTTTTATTTACGCACATACCGCTGCCCGTTACCGAAACGCTTTTTGTTGAGTGTGAAAAGGACGACCCTTGCGCCGTAAAGGCAAGAGGAAGCGACAGGTACTTAAAGCTTGACAGTACAAAAGCAACGGGAGGCGCGTTCGGGCAATGCTCCGCCTTGAAGGACGACGGCGGGCTTTTTGAAGAGGCAAAAAAACAGGGCAATATAATTGCCGCCGTGTTCGGTCACGACCACAATAATTCTTTTACCGCAAATATAGACGGCATAGATATAATACAGACACCGTGCGCGTCATTCCGCTGCTACGGGAACGATTTGCGCGGGGTCAGGGTGTTTATTTTCGGCGAAGACGAGCCTGAAAATTATAAGACGTACACGCTGAACTATTTCGACCTTGTAAAGCCTACCTTGCTCTCCAAGCTCAGATATGCCTGGGACGCGGACGACAGGCTCGGGAAAATCAGGCTGTAATTACATAATTATACCTACGCATAACATTTCCTCAATTTTTGTGTAAATGTCGTCAAGCTGCGAAACAGGCAGGGGGTTTTCTCCTTTGCCGACCTCCACGGTAAACGCGGGACGCGAAAACTCCGAAACAAACCAGTCCTTAAATCCTCCGTGTGAAGCTAATCCCTCGTTTTTAACGAGCGTATATTCCGTTATGGCAGAGAAAATCTTCGCCATTAAAAACGCCTTGGGCGGCATAATTTTTCCGTAATCCCAATATATCTCCTCGCCCTGAGAATGGAGCGCGACAGCGTGCCGTATCGGAAGCTCCCTGCAAAGGCGCGTCAGCGCTTTTGTTTCGTCCTCGCTTTCGGCGTGCGTTCCGCCCCAGAGGCGCGGCGAGGGAGCCGTTATGCCCTCTCTCGCCCCCATTTCGTGCAGGATATCCCAGCGGGCGTCGAAGTTGTGATTGATATCAACGCCCCTCGCGTTGGCGTTCCACGACGAGTAATCGCCCCCCGACGCCTTTTCGCAGACCGCCTTGTATCCGAGCGCCGCGTCCCCTCCGCTCAGGGCTATTTCTATGCCGTCGGGATTTAATTCGGGAATTATTATAAGCCTTCTGTCAGACAGTATCTCCCGCGTGCAAAGCCCCGCGAGTTCTTTTCCCGAAGCGAATTTTTCGCATATGTTCTCATAAAACCGCATAAGCAGCACGGACGTTATCCACTCCTGCGCGTGGACTCCGCCGACATAGAGGACATAATTCGTGCCGCTGCCTATCGAAAGCGAGAAAAGCTCTCTTTTCAAATGGCTTTTTCCGCATGTAGAAACCTCGGCAAACGGATACCTTGCCGAGATTTTTTTTATATATGAGGTATATGTATCCCAGTTCATTTCTTTATCTTTGACAATCCTTTGCACTTTATGTCATCCTCTCTTTTTTGTTAAGGTTAGGGGAGCCGCCTTTTCCTTTAATAATATTATTTTTTTATCTTTGGCAGAACTGTTATTTACAAAAACGATTAAATATGTTTTAATATATTCAATCGCGCGATATTTGTCGATTTCCTTTACAGCCTTGTTTTGGCTGTACTATTCTGTTTGTGTGGAGAAATGTAAATGAAAGAGAAGTTGAAGTATCCCCTTTTGATTTTAGCCCTGCTTACTGCGCTGATGAGCGCGTCTGTCCTGCTGCACGGCTGCACAGGCAGCACGGCGCACGAAACCGAGACCGAGGTCAAGACCGAAACAGCTCCGGAGACGACGGGCGAACCTCCGGCAGTACTCAATCCCCTGACGGGACTGCCCGGGTACAGCGCCGAACTCCTTGGCAACAGACCCGTAATGATTATGATTAACAACCATAAGGCAAGCAGACCCCAATGGGGGCTGACGACGCCCGACGTCGTTTTTGAGACCGTCACCGAGGGCGGCATAACGAGGATGCTCTGGATGTACGCGGATAAGTCGCTTATTCCCGAGAAAGTAGGCTCTATAAGGAGCGCGCGGCATTATTATATACAGATAGCGCGCGGCTTTGACGCCATATTTGTTCACTGGGGCGGCAGCACCTACGCCTATAACGAGCTGCACAAAGGCGTTATTGACAATATTGACGGTATGTCAAGCGGAAAATATTTCGCCAGAGATAAATCAAGAGGCTCCGCAATAGAGCATACGGGCTACACGACAGGCTCAAATATAACCAAGGTGATTTCCAATAAAAAATACCGCACACAGATAAAAAGCGAATTCAAAAACCCTTTTAACTTTGCAGAGGAAAAGCGTTCCCTGCCGGGCGGCGCGTGCCAGACACTTGAATTTTCGTTCTCGAAAAATTTTTCCTATACATATAAATACAATGCTCTTGACGGGCTATATTACAGCTATTTGGGCAGCGGCGCATTTGTGGACAGCAAGGGCGTGCAGCAGAGCTTTACAAACGCCGTTATCATTTACGCGTCCGTATCCTCGCTCAACGACGCGAAGGCGAGAGTTACGGTAGATTTTTCGGGCGGCAAGGGCGTTTACGTTTCAAACGGAACATATGAGAACATTACGTGGAAAAAGGGCGGCGACCTGTCAAAGCTCAGGTTTTTCGCTTCGGACGGCTCCGAGCTTCAACTAAATCCCGGAAGGAGCTATATCGGCATCGTTCCGAAGGGCAGGGAGTCCTGCACGGTTATCACATAAAAAGGAGCGTTACTGTTGAAAAAAAGTTACGGCGTCGACACCTATGACATTTCAAAAAGAACAGACCTTCAAACGCTCGTAGACCGTGAGCAGGGGCAGTATCTCGGTCACGTCACCACGGTTTTATTAGAGGACGATAAAACAATTCTCGCCGTTTATCCGAAAGGGCACGGCTTCGGTCAAATAATCCTGAAAAAAAGCGTTGACGGAGGATTGACTTGGAGCGAAAGACTGCCGGTTCCCGCAAGCTTTACAACCTCCATGGAGGTCCCCGCCATCTACCGTACAGCCGATAAAAACGGCAAAAAAAGGCTCATCCTTTTTTCGGGGCTTTACCCGATAAGGATGAGCGTCAGCGAGGACGACGGCGAAAGCTGGAGCGAGCTTGAGCCCGTTGGCGGCTTTGGCGGAATAGTCGCAATGGCGGATATAAAAGAAACCGCCCCGGGCGAGTACATAGCGATGTTCCACGACGACGGCAGGTTTTTTTCAAAGCACACGTTTCAGAAAACCTCGGTATACGCCACGGGCGAGGGTGCAGACAGGCGCACGAAATACACGCACTCCTATTCTCTCAACGGCGGTAAAAGCTACGGCAAGCCGAAAAAGAACTGGCTTAGCGTCAGCGAACGCGGGGACGATAAATGGGAGCTTGTGTACGAATCTTTCAGGGGGAAGGTAAGCGCTTTTCGCGCGTTCAAGCTGTATCAGGTGAAATCGGTTGACGGCGGGCTTACTTGGAGCGAACCGAAAATCATCGCCGCTCCTAAAAACGGCGCGTGTATTTGCGAGCCGGCTATTATACGTTCGCCCGACGGCAAAAAACTCGCGGTTTTATTAAGGGAGGACTCGCGAAAATTCAACTCGTTTCTCATTACGAGCGACGACAACGGCGAGACCTGGAGCGATATAAAGGAGCTTCCCGCCGCGCTGACGGGCGACCGCCACTGCGCGAAGTACCTGCCCGACGGCAGGCTGTTTGTGAGCTTCCGCGACACAACGCGCATTTCTCCCACAAAAGGCGACTGGGTCGCGTGGGTCGGCACGTTTGACGATATAATAAGCGGCGGGGAAGGGCAGTACCGTTTAAGGATTATGAAGGACTGCGGCGGCAAGGGCGACTGCGCCTATCCGGGCGTCGAAGTCCAAAAGGACGGCACGATTATCACCACGACCTACGGTCATTTTTCAAAAAACAGCCCTGACGCGTATATTATGTCGGTAAGATTTAAGGAAAGCGATATTGATAAAACGCCTATAGAGTAACCAAATCGGGTAGGAAGGAGCATTAGTTGACTATCCGACCACTCACGCCAACAACAGTAGCGTTTGGTACACGGCGGTTCAACCGCTTAAATGCAAAGACTTGTACTTTTTTGGGATATACCGAAATATCCCGCTTGTGCAAGTCTTTTGTTTGATAAGGCATTGTTCAGCACGGTTGTTCCTGACATTCTCCGCTTTTTAAGCCTTTAATTTATGATAAAGTCCCGCTTGCGCTGCAAGTTATTGTCAAATGGACGTTTACTGTTTGAACCGGTATAAGCAATGTATAGCGCTTAACAACAAAATCGCCGATAGCGGTAGCTCCGCTCTTTGAAGCGACGGCGGATGTCACCTTCCATTTGCTGTTATATATCGTGCCGGATACTGATGATTGGGTACAGGTCGCGCTGCTGCCGTTGTAAGAAAATGAACCTGTAAGCGTAACCGTCCACTGAAGTTCGTCATCAGAATTATAAAAGCTATTACTTTTAGCGGCTGTTATTATCTGCGTAACCGCAGCGGATGCTTTTTGGGACGGCGTATTTATTGCGGGATATTCCACTGAAACAGTAATAATAGAGTAAGAACCATCTTCGTAGTACTCAATACTTTGATTTTCCGCCAATAGGATTGGCGCGGTGTTGTTAGCTGCGAAGGTGATGATTGAAAGCGGGAAAATCATCATTGCAAGCAGAACAATTACGGATATTATTCTTTTCATGTTAAGATAAGCCTCCATTTATTTCTGTCGTTTCTATGATAGTAATACCGGTTGCAACATTATATCCGTTTGCATTGGAATGTCCGTCAATAAACGAAACGACTAAATATATTGACAGTAATACAATAGCGATAACGACGCCGGTAATAATTGCTTTTTTCCAGTTGATAGCTTTTTTTAAGCGTTTTGAATCAACCCCATCATTAAAGCCTTTGGCAATTACATCAGGTTTGCCAAAATGGGTATAGACTTCGCCTATACTTGTAATTCCATTGCTTTCGGCATATTCATAAATATCATTTTTCAAATCGGATAAGATCTTTTGCTTTGTGATTTTTGGGCATAAAAGATATTTATCCGTTTTCTTAATAAAATCATCCAGTTCTTTTGTTTGCAAAATCATCGGTTCACTCCAATCTGTCAAGTATATAGTTGATACCGTCGGATATTTCGTCGTATTCTTTTAAAACCTCCTCATAATATTTTTTACCGCTGTTTTCGAGATGATAGTACCGGCGCTGTCGCCTTTTCCCGACTGTTTTAGTATAATCGCTTAAATAGCCTGCATCAACCAACCGATAGAGTATCGGGTAAAGCGAACCTTCCAACATCGTGTAGGTTCCTTTACTTTTTTGTGCAAAGGATTGCGTAATTTGATAACCGTATAAGTCCTCCTTCTGCAACAAATGCAAAACAAGTAATTCGGCGGTTCCTCTCTTGAAGTTATCTTGATTCTGGCTCAGAGGCAGTTACCTCCTTTAATAATGTAATGGTTTATATCTACCAAAACAAATATAGCACATGTTATGTTTATAGTAAATACTTTTTTTGCAAATATATTGTTGACAAATTCTATATATTGTGGTATTTTTAAGTCAAAGGTATTTTCAACCAAGAAAAAATCAAACTTTAGTTTCGAAATTACACTTAATTCTGTTAATTACGACAAAATATATGTATATTCTGCAGATATACTTGTATATGCCGGTTCGGAAGTTATTCATGGCGATAATGGCATCCGTATTCACTTTACCTGCGAGTGCAGCAACAGTAAAAACAAAACATGTATCAAACTCCAGCGGCTTCGACAATGAATGGGAAAATACGACAACATATAAGCAGAATAATGTTAAAATTGGCATAATGATTTATGGGTTCGATAAAGATTGGATTAACGAGGATTATGTTTGGACAAAGGGAGATGAATGCAATACTACCGCCGCGATAAAAAGAGATGGCTATGATACGGTTTACAAGTCAGGGAGTTCTGCGGGCATAGGAAAATATTCCAAAATCGAAATCAACCATAAAACCTATAACGTTTATTATAAGATAACCTTCTCCGCAACATATGTCGGGACAATCACAGAATCCACGGTTGCTTCGCATGTAAAGGGCTAAACTATTCTCGCAACATAGGGGTTGGCTATGCTTTCCCCTATGTTGTTTCGTAATTTGGACAGGGAGATTTTATGAAAAAAGTAAAATTCATTGTAAGTTTTTTTGTTTTGCTTCTCTGTTTTATTCTTACCGGAGAACTGTATCAAAATTATTTTACCTCCTTTACGGGAAGTAATTATTATTTTGATGTTTCTTGGAATGATCCGGAGGGCAGAAAGAAAATTTGTTCTTTGCTCGAAAATCTGTCCGCAGAAAGAAACAGTGATGTATTTTGCGTTGAGAGAACAACGGATACCGTGCTATCCTCGACGATTACTGTTTTTGTAACCGAAAAGTCGGCAAATCTTCTTAAAAATGATTATGGAATAGCGCCGGGTACATATCCAAGCTTTTTTTCGGGAACTACTACGGTTGTCTTTTCCGATTTTGTTAATGTTTCGGATGATACAAATACCATAAGATATTATTTTACGGGAAATATTGATGTTGTCAGAGATATAAGGAATGTCTTCTACAGTCACTATCCGGCTTCATATGTTCACAAGGGCGAAGGCGGCACAAACTTGCTATTCACAAGTGTTTGGATACTTTCCGGATTATTTATTCTGCTGCTTACATGGTTTGATATTCAATTTCAAAAAAAAGAAAATTTTATACTCATTTCGCTTGGCGGATCGAAATGGAGAATTATCAAAAAAAACATATTGATTGATACTTTATTTTTTTTCGGAATATACGTGTTCACGCGCGTCATTTTAAGCCGCTATACATATTTGAATTATATGCAAAACACAGCTTTATTGATTTTTATCGCCATTACGGTCGGGAATGCCATGTTGTATATGGCTCTGCTCAAGTATGATTTTAAGCAAGTGCTTTACAGCGCCAATATTAATAATGCTACCTTAACAAATTGTTATATCTTCAAGGCTTTAACAATGATTTTAGCGGTAGCTGTTTTATCTTCAAATCTAATTATAATTGTTGAAAACTGCAAATATTTGCTTCAGTACAAGAACATCGAAAAATTCAAGGATTATAGTTATCTAAGTCTATGCAGCACCGTAAAAGACAACGATGCTACACACGACGAAGCAATGAATTTAATTTTTTATGATTGCTATAAGGATGATAAAGTCGCTTTTTCAGTAAGCAACCTCGATTCGGATAATCCCGGTGAATTATATTTACTGATTGACAAAAACGCCATATCCCTTTTACCACAAATTCAGGAACTGAACAACATCGATTTTACCAAGGACTATTATATATTATTGCCTTCTGATTGCGAAGAAGCTGAACCCGTGGTTGAAAATGCTGTTAATTCGGTGGAGGTTACATTTCCCGAGCTTTCGGAAAAAACAAAATATGACGTTATCACCTATAGCGGTAATAGTAACGTGGTTTATTTTAATACAAGCGTTTCCGCAACCGCATTTACCGATTTTGATACTTTCAAAAATCCGGTTATTGTTTTATGCTGCTTTTCGGATGCTGTTCTTCCGAAAATCGTTTCAAACGATTATTCGGCTTTAGGTCATATTTTTCAAGATATAATGTTTAAAGTTTCAAAACAAGATCTCAAGGATATTAATGATAAATACCAACTCGAAAATAACGGCTTGCGTCTGACATCCATCAACGTTTTAGAAAGAAGCGAGCAGTATAAAGCAGTTATGATGAGAATTGTATTGTTGAATACGGTTATCAGCATATTCTTTTTGTTGCTGGAATTGGCAATGATATCAACTGTTGTTAAGTTAGAGTATTCCGTAAATGCTGTTGAGTTGTCTATCAAAAAGATACTTGGATTTTCGTTATACCAAAGAAACCGTGTTCTGTTCCTGTTAAATACCTTTTCAGCCTTTATCGGAATTATAACCGTTATTATAGCCTCACTAATGCTGCGATTTTCGAAGTGGTATATTGTTTTAATAGTCGGTATCATTCTCATTATGTTGGAATGTTTCGTTCTTACTTACAATGCCGCAAAGCTTGAACAAACCAATATTCCAAAAATATTGAAAGGCGGATCGTTATGATAGAAATCGTTAATCTCAGTAAACAATACGGTGAGAATGTTATCTTTCGGAACTTTAGTGTTACTGTCAACGATGGAGAATTTGTAGTCTTTTCGGGAAAAAGCGGTTGCGGCAAAACAACACTGTTAAATATGATCGGCTCATTAGATAAACCGGATAGCGGGCAAATTTTTGTCAATGGCGTTAATATTCATCAGAGAAAAAACCAACAGCAATATTTTAGGAATACCGTCGGATTTCTCTTTCAAAATTTTGCATTGGTTGAAAACAAAACGACAAAACAAAATCTTAGCTTCATTCAAAAGAAATTCAGAACAAATCTTTCTATTTCGGAAGCGCTGGAAAAAGTCGGATTGAAGGACAAAGAAGATATGCTTGTTTACAAATTATCGGGAGGTGAACAGCAGCGGGTAGCCTTAGCCCGTTTATTACTGAAAAAATGTGAGCTTATTTTGGCGGATGAACCTACAGGATCATTGGATATTGACAATGCAAATGCTGTGCTTTCAATTCTTTATAAGATGAATGAAGAGGGAAAAACAATTATTCTTGTGACGCATGATGAAAAAATAATATCTATTGCCGAGAGGGTGGTTCGTTTATGAGTAAGAATAAAAAGCGTTTTTCTACGGCTAAAAGATTGCTCCTACTGCTTTGTGCTATTCTGTTGGTTTGTGGCTGTATTAGTCTTTTTTGGGTTTTGTCTATGAAACTTCCATATGATAAATATAGCAGTAAACTTGATACAATTGTAGAGGGCGGCATTATTTCATATCAAAAAGATATAGACGGTTACTGTTACGGCTTATCCAAACCCGGATACCTCGATTTTAACAGTTTTTTAAGTGTGGGAAAGACCGGAGGACTTGTTGTGGATGTTGATGAAGATGGCGAAATTATCAGCAGCGGTGGTATGGACGTTACATTATTTATTTGGCCTGATCTTTGGGGTAATTATGAATATGGAGTGTTTTTTCAAGACCCCATAAATGATATATGGGAACAAATTTTGATTGATGGTAATATAAATTACCTTCCAAAAGATTCGGGAAACACAGAGGTTAATGAGTACGTTCTTGGATTGATTTCTGAAAATTATAACGAAATCGAAATAATGATGAACGGAGCAAAAAAGGTGTGGGGTATAAAAGATTGACCATCCTTTTTCAGGTAAACTCTATATTCCGTCTTTTATGTATATTTAAGCGGCAGGGAAGGGCAGTACCGTTTAAGGATTATGAAGGACTGCGGCGGCAAGGGCGACTGCGCCTATCCGGGCGTCGAAGTCCAAAAGGACGGCACGATTATCACCACGACCTACGGTCATTTTTCAAAAAACAGCCCTGACGCGTATATTATGTCGGTAAGATTTAAGGAAAGCGATATTGATAAAACGCCTATAGAGTAACCAAATCGGGTAGGAAGGAGCATTAGTTGACTATCCGACCACTCACGCCAACAACAGTAGCGTTTGGTATGGCAGGACATACGATGATATTGACAATAGTTCGTATGAAGAAATACTTGACGCTTTCGAGTGGATGATGTTGGATGATGCATACAGCATTAGATATTATTACCAGATAGCTAATAATAACGGCAAAAAGATATACAACAGTTCCGGGCAGTGGCAAATTATAGCTTCATATTGATAAACAAATGGCTGTAGTAGTTAATTGTAAAAACAACGGCGAAATATGCAATATTATTTGTACATATTCTAATAACAGATATTGAAAGGGATATGATTCCAATGTATCGGTAATGCGGCAGTCTAAAGAAGCAATTATAAAATAAGGGGTGAGTTTTATGAAAAAACTAATGGCAACTATTCTATCAGCGGTCTTTATGAACGATACAAACAACAAACCAGAAAAGACAAAGAAAAAACTTGCAACTGCAATTATTTTTATATGCTTAGCTGTCGTATTCATCTTCTTGGGTGTATTTTTTCTTTATGACAGTCCTGCAAAATATGTACCCACACAAGACGGAGCTGTTTACATTAATTCGGACGGCAAGCCTATCTTGTATTATACAGATCTGTTCGGACGTACATTCTACGATGAAAACGGCAAACGGGTATATGCGGCGGTGCCGAAGTATGTTGATACACAACCGTCGACTTCGGATGCTGGTTAAAATAAAAACACGACAAAACTCGTCACATTTACGCGTTATTGATATCAAAAATAAGCAAACAAAAAGAGGCTGTCGCAAAACAGCCCTGACGCGTATATTATGTCGGTAAGGTTTAAGGAAAGCGATATTGATAAAACGCCTATAGAGTAACCAAATCGGGTAGGAAGGAGCATTAGTTGACTATCCGACCACTCACGCCAACAACAGTAGCGTTTGGTATGGCAGGACATACGATGATATTGACAATAGTTCGTATGAAGAAATACTTGACGCTTTCGAGTGGATGATGTTGGATGATGCATACAGCATTAGATATTATTACCAGATAGCTAATAATAACGGCAAAAAGATATACAACAGTTCCGGGCAGTGGCAAATTATATCTTCATATTGATAAATAAACGACTTTAATAGTTATTGGTAAAAACAACGGTGAAATATGCAATATTATTTGCACATATTCCAATAGCATATAATTGCAAGAGTCACGCGGCTGATTTATACCAGCCGCGTGATTTAGGAAGGATGGCAAAATGGTTGTATTAGAAAGTGTATCAAAAATTTATAACGTTGATTCTCATGATATTCGCGCTGCGGACAACGTTTCATGCGATTTTGAGGATGGTAAAATGACCGCCGTTTGCGGGAAAAGCGGTTCGGGGAAATCGACGCTGCTGCATCTGATCGGCGGACTGGACAATGTCAGCGAGGGGCATATTTATATAAATGATGTTGACATTACGGCACTTAAAGAAAAAAATCTCTCGACGTTTCGGCGGCAAAATATCGGTTTTGTTTTTCAGTTTTTTAATCTTGTACCGGAATTGACCGTCGCCGAAAATATCCGCTTTGCCCAGCAAATCTGTAAAGCAAAGCGGGACAACGACTATTTCTCTGAGCTTATTGGCGCACTGGAGCTTTCCGATAGGTTGAACCATCTACCCGGGCAGCTTTCCGGGGGACAGAAGCAGCGCGTCGCAATCGCCCGCGCCCTGATAGCAAAGCCGGCGTTATTGCTTCTCGACGAACCGACGGGAAACCTGGATACCGAGTCGTCCGAAGCGGTCTATACTATGCTTCAAACGCTTCGGGCAAGGTTTCATCAATCCATTATTGTCGTGACGCATGACATCGAGCTGGCTAATAAATCGGATAGGATCATTACCTTGAGGAATGGACAGATTGTATCCGGAGGGCAAGAAAATGCTTAAGCTGATGTGCGGATATACTCTTAAAACGCTTTTTCGTAAACGCAAGTTTACGGTTGCGTCGCTTATTTCCATTGTTCTTTTTATTGTATCAATTGTCTCCGTGTTTATCGCGGGGGTGTCCGTGTGGCAGTCATATGAGAGCTATCTCAGCAAGACATACGGTTCATACACCGGCGTTGTTCAAATCACAAACAGCGCCATGTTAGAAGGAATCAAACAATCGCCGGATGTTGAAAACTCCTCTGTTATTTTCGACTACGGAACACTTCAAATGCCGGAGCAAGCGTTTGACGCGTTATTCAACGTCGGATATATGGAAGATTCTGTGATTTCTTCAGCAAACATACAGCTACAAAAAGGACGCCTGCCTTTAAACGCGGGAGAGGTACTAATAGAAGAAGGTGTGCTGCAAAAGTTAGGCGGCAATGCCGTGATAGACGGTAATTTTGCGTTCGGCGTCGCAGTCGGTGAAAAAACAGTAGCAATAACGAAAAAAATAGTCGGGGTTGTAAGCAATTACAGTGTTATTCAGTCCATGCGTGATAAAACCGCGTCATTATGGCCGTCGGTCATCATGACGCATCAGGATGATAAGCTCACACCGACAGAAGCCTATGCGGTCGTCCGCATAAAGAACAACAACATTGAAATTTTACAAAATTTTTCACAGCAATATTCAGCTCAGGCATATGTTAGCCCGCAGTTTTCCGATGAATCCTTCGTGGGAAGCGTCGGCGGGTCCACGCAGGCGATTTTGATTATCGGTATGTCCGCCGTTTTTATCATAGCGCTGATTTGCCTGAGTTCTTTTTCATCCTTAAGCTCGTCGGTAGTCGAAGAACAAATTCAAAGCCTAAAATTTATCGGGGCTTCGTCTTCAGCCATGCTTCTGTTCGGCGTTCTGAATCTTTTGATGTTATACCTGATAGCACTTCCCATAGGCTTTTTAGGAGGTATTGCATGCGGATACGGCATATCCACCTATATCGTTACGGGCTTTGTTGATTTTTATACGTTTCGCGTCTCCCTTTTCGGCGTAATCATCGGTATTTTCACCGCTCTTTTGCTGTTGTTGCTCTTTAGGATTATCAAGATCTTGAAAATAAAAAATAAAAAACCTCTGGCTGATTCAAAACAGAAAAATTTCTATTTAAAAACGGGCGGAAATCTTAAAAACGGTTCTTTATTCTTCAAATGGTCTGTCGCCTCTCTGCGTAAGAACAAGCGGGCGTATTTCGGGATTGCCTTGTCTATGACGGTATGTTATTTTATTCTGTTTATGGGCGGTATGTATACCCAGACAATAGCCAAAGAATACAATGTGGATTTTAAGGATCATTATGCGCTCAAATATATGGACGGCGAATTTTTTTCGTCTCTATTCATTCCGGCGAAGCCATATGCCGGAATTGCGGAAGGAGACATCGGCAATATCATCAACAACGGGGAAATCGCTGATTTTTCTCATATAAAACAGCTCCCGATACTTATCGATATAAGCCGGAACGATTTGGCCGATTGTGATATAAATCTTCAGAACACCCGGGAAACGTCGGGTTTGATTGCGGATGAATATGAAGCTGAGCTTCGAGAATACGGCATAAAACCATTTGGCGAGCTTTATACCGGGGTGTTGAACGCGTGTGACAGCGACCTTCTCTCAAAACTGTCGGACAGTAAGAAGGAGAAACCCGCGGATTTTAGCTCCTTCGATAAAGAGCGGGAGGTCATCGTTGTGCAGCGCGGTGATGTCTGCGCTCCGTTCAAGGTCGGGGAAAATGTTAGATTACTTCAAGTCATCGCTAAGGACGGCGTCAATACGAAACCCGCCGACAGAAAATTGATTGAACTTAATCTTACAGTAAGCTCGATTGTCAAGATAGAAGAATCCGATTACCTGTACGATAAATTCAGTGGATCCGCTCTTACCTTTGCCTGTAGTGATTCCGTCTTGAAAGAGGCGGGCCTAAACACTAACTACAATTGCTTATATTTTAATCTGAAGAACCCGGCGGAATATTCTAAGACGCAGGAAGGTATCAGTTATTTGAGACATCTCTACCCGGAAATGTCTGTTTCCTCCGAGCGCGAAAACGAAGCGGAAAAACTGCGGCTCCTGCATACGCTGCATCTGATTGTTATCGTTTTAACCATGTTTATTTTCATTGTATGCTTGTTCAATATCATCAATATTCTCTCTATGAAGTACCTGAACGATAAAAAGCTGTGGGGAACGCTGAGAGCAATGGGGATCAGCCGTACCTGCGTGGTCATGCACCATTTTTGCGAAATGCTGGCGGTCATGCTTGTTTCAGTGATGTTGAGCGCGTGTTTTCTGGAAATCGCCAGCCAAAGAATTCGAAGTGATGTAACTGTATTTAACTCATTTTTGCTGGCTGGATATATCGTATGTCCGCTGCTTGTTTGCTTATTTACGCTCCCCGTTGTGCTCAGCGTATTCAGACAGAGTATTATTAAGCAGATTGAGTATGTAGGTTAATAGGTTAAACACTATACCCCCGCCGGTTTCCGAGCCGGCGGGGGTTAAATATTTACGCCTATACTATACCTCTATCTCGCCTTCCCTGAACTTCTCAAGGTAATTTATACAGTAGTCGTCAATGCCGAGCAGTGCCTGTGTCGCGTAAAGGAACGACATCAGCTTTTTATCAAGCGGGTCGAGTATAGCCCCGTCCATACCCGACGTAAGCGCCGCCACTAAAAACGCCTGATTTAGAGCCTTCCTTGCCGGAAGCCCGTATGAGATATTGCTAAGCCCGCATACGATATGCGCTTTTGGGTACTCGGACTTTACAATCCGCATTGTATCAAGCGCGACTTTTCCGTAGTGCGAGCCCGTTCCTATTGGGCGTATCATCGGGTCAATGTAGATATCTTCTGACGCGATGCCCTCTTTTGTAAGCTTTTCGATAAGCCTTGCCGCGATTTTGACCCTGTCCTCAACGGTTTCGGGCATACCGAGGTCGTCCATACACAAGGCGACGACGCCGGTTTTATACTGTACCGCCAAAGGCATTATCGCGTTATATCTCTCTTTTTCATCGGTTATGGAGTTGATAATCGGCTTGGGGTTTTTGTTCGCCTTTAATGCCGCGAGCACCGCCTCCGGCTTAGGCGAGTCAATCGAGAAGGGCGCGTCAATAACCTCCTGCACGGTGTTGACAAGCCACTCTAAACGCTGCGGCTCGTCGTCGTAAAACATACCCGCGTTGACATCTATATAAGCCGCGCCCGCCTCGTGCTGCTTTTTCGCCAGCTCCTGAACGGCGGCGGCGTCATAGCTCTCCATCGCGGGTCTTACCGACTTTAATGTGCTGTTGATTTTCTCGCCGATAATAATCATAAATATAACCATCCTTTTGCTTTGTGGCGGAAGCTTTGTCCGTTCGGCGAAGCCGAATTACATCTTCGCATACAATGCGAAAGGACAAATATTTTATAATCAATTACTCCGCCTTTTAGGTGAACGCCGACAAGGTTCACACGCGGTTTCAACGTTTTTTATTAAAACGCAGCCTATCCCTATAAATCACGCCGAGGTATACGGACAGCCCCGATATGGCTATCCAGGTCTCAATTGCGAAAAGCCTCCGTTTCGTCATAAGCTCGGCCGATATATCCTTAGCCTTGCCCATCAGCGGACCTTTTTTGCCGCCGGGCGGCAGCAGAATAAAGAACACCTGATACATACCGTAAAAAATCTCGGTGATAAAATTTATGATAATGAACGCGTTAAGCGCGCGCCAGAGAGCGCTTTTTTTATTAATCTTCTTTTTTTCTTTCATACCGCCATCTCCGCGTTTTTATTTTCCGCTCCAAAACAGGTAATCCGCGATAAGAACCGCTCTCGCCGGCGACGCCTCGACTCCGGAAAGCTTAAGAGGCGCGGCGATAAGGAAATAGACTCCGGGCGTTACGTCTTGCAGGTCAAGCCCTTCCAAAATCACGACGTTGCTGTTCTCAAACGCCCTGTGCGTCCTCGCCTGCTGACCTTTTATACCTATGGAGTTCCTGTCAATACCGATAAGCTTTATACCCGTTTGCACGGCGGCGAGCGCTCCGCTTTCTAAAAAAGCGGCGGCGCCGTTCCCTCTAACAAGCAGACGCTCTCTCCCTCTCGGAAAATTATTCTCGACATACTCTCCTGTAACGGCTCCCGCCGGAACTTCGATAACCGTACATTCGCCGATAAACAGTTCAAGCGGAATTTTATCTATCGGCAAAGCGTTGTCCACAAAATGCAGCGGCGCGTCAATGTGAGTAGCCGTGTGCAGGCATGCGTAGAACGCCGTGAGGTTGCACTCCTGCCCGTCCTTAATCCTGCTGATTTCATCAATATACGGCTCCGGGTCCCCGGGATATACGGGCGTTTTGAAAACATCTTGGGAAATGTCTATAATTCTCATAAGTTCACTCCCTTTATTACAATCGGCGGTATAACCGTGTTTTTCAAACGTTGATATCCGTATCCGCGATGCTTTCCATACAGTCCGACAGCATAGCTCTCGTGAAATCGTCCGCGAATTCGCTTACGGTAATTTCGGTTTTAGATGCGTTTTTCATATTTTTTAGTATTACCCTGTCAGAAAGCAGCTCGTTTTCGCCTATGACCGCCGTATAGGGCGCGCCTGTTTTATCGGCGAATTTCATCTGAGCTTTAACAGAGCGGTTCATAATATCTATAATAACTCCAAAACCCTCGCGTCTCAGACCGTCGGCGACAGAGGCCGCCTTAAAAAGCGCCTCGTCCCCCGACGTTACCAGCACGAGGTCAACCCGCGGACTGTCCGGAAAACCGATTTCGTACTCCTCCATAACAAGAAGTATCCTGTCTATACCGAGTCCGAAGCCGCACGCCGGCACAGGCGCGCCGCCCAGCTCCTCGATAAGCCCGTCGTACCTGCCGCCGCCGCCGCACACAAGCCCTTTGGTCTTTTCACCCTGTGAAATAAACTCGAAAACAGTCCCCGTGTAATAGTCAAGCCCTCTGACGATACGGGGGTTTACAATATATTCAACGCCAACCGCGGCAAGGCATTTTTTCAGCTTTTCAAAATGCTCCTTGCAGTCGCCGCAAAGATAGTCAAGAACCGCCGGAGCGTCCGCGGCAATACCGGCGCAGACGGGATTTTTGCAATCAAGAATTCTCATCGGGTTGCGCTCTAACCTGCCCAAGCACGTTTCGCAGAGCCTGTCCTTTTTCGAGCTGAAATACTCGCCGAGCGCCCTCAAATAATCCTTTCTGCATTCGGCACAGCCAAGCGAGTTGATTTCAAGCCGCAAATCCGTAAGCCCCAAAGCGTCGTAAAAAGCCGAAGCGAGCGATATAACCTCCGCGTCCGCAAAGGGACCTGAGGGTCCGAAGCACTCCACGCCGAACTGCCTGAACTCCCTGTATCTGCCCGACTGAGGCTTTTCATAGCGATAGCAGGCTGTCAAATAAGAGATTTTTTGCGGCAAAGGCTCGTTGAAAAGCCCGTGCTCTAAAAAAGCGCGCGCCGCGCCCGCGGTACCCTCGGGACGCAGCGTAATAGAACGCCCCCCCTTGTCCTCAAAGGTATACATCTCCTTTTGGACGACGTCCGTAGTATCGCCCACGCCGCGGCTGAAAAGCTCGGTATATTCAAATACCGGAGTCCTCATCTCATAATAACCGAAGCTTTCCGCTACACTGAGAGCCGTTTGCTCCACATACCTTATCCTGTGTATCTCATCGGGCAGAAAATCCTTTGTTCCTTTTATGGCGTTAATCTGATGAAGCATCTCACGCGTCCTTTCGTGAAGTTCGTTATCTTTTATAAAACGGGCGGTAACCCGCCCGTTTTATCAAAATTCGGACAGTTTTTTTGGATTTACGATATCGCGCCAGTCCAAATCGCCTCTTTCAAGACCGTGTATCAGCGACTCCGCAGTAGCGATATTCGTCGCCGCCGGAATATTATGCACGTCGCACAGCCTTAAAAGGTTGACCTCGTTAGGTTCTCCCGGCTTCGGGTTGAGCGGGTCGCGGAACAGAAGCAAAACGTCTATCTCATTGCAGGCTATCCTCGCGGCTATCTGCTGGTCACCGCCCTGCTCCCCGCTGAGATACCTTTCTATTTCAAGCCCCGTGGCTTCGGAAACGAGCCTGCCCGTCGTCCCTGTGGCGCAAATCGAATGCTTGCTTAATATGCCGCAGTACGCTATGCAAAACTGCGTCATCAATTCTTTTTTGGAGTCATGCGCGATAAGAGCGATATTCATACTCTTTTCCCTTCTTGTTTACTAAAACCGATATGTTAAAGAATGATAACATATATCGTGCGTTTTTTCAAGATTTTTTTCGTTTCATGCGTTAAGAGCCGCAAAATTCTTTTTATTGCTCCGGTATAAATTCTTGTATACCCCGTAATACTTGTCATATACGGCCTTTGCGTCCATATCGGGAGCGAACGTTTTTCTGACGGGGATAAGCTGTTTCGCCTCGGCTATCGAAGGACACAGCCCCAGCCCGACGGCCGTTATCACGGCGGCGCCCATAGCCCCCGCGTTCTGCGGATTATCAATCGTCTCGACGGTTTTTCCCGTGCAGTCCGCAAGAATTTGGCACGTAAGCTCAGAAAGCGCCCCGCCGCCGACAAAACGAACGGCGTCGGATGTTTTAACCTTCTTTTCCTGCGTCTCCAAAAACCAGCGCAGATGATAGCACACGCCCTCTAATACCGCTCTGATGAGCTCCGTCTTGCCCGTTTCAAGCCCTATGTTGAAAAACATCCCTCTGGCGTTGGGGTCCTCAAACGGACAGCGGTTGCCGTGCAGCCACGGCGTAAAAAGCACGCCGCCGGCGCCCGCCGGAACCCTTGACACCACCGACGTCATATAATCGTACAGACTCGTATATTCGCTCTCATAGGAGTCTGTAATCTCTTTCTTTTCAAGATAGACGCCTATTTCGTCAAGCGCGAGATGGTCTTTCACCCATTCGAGGCACTTGCCCGCCGTTTCAAGCTCGGCAAAATAATTGAACCTGCCCTCGCAGGCGCCGACAATAGCCGCGACCATCGTCGCCGCGTCAACAATACTCTTATCGACGACAGTCGAAACCCACCCTGAGGTACCGCTGTAAATGTGCGTATCCCCCAAATCGACAGAGCCCGCGCCCACTCCTATAAGCGAGGCGTCCCCGCCGCCGCCGAAAACGGTGGTACCCGCCCGAAGCCCGAGCTGCGCCGCCGCTTTTTCCGTTAAAACGCCCGCCTTGTCGGTAGATTTTATCACCTTTGGCAGATGCTTTGGATTTACGCCCAAAAGCTTGCATATTTCGCCGCTGAAACCCTCTTTGCCCTTTCGGATATCGTACAGCAGCGTCGCGAACGCGGAGTCCGCCGTCATACAGAACTCGCCCGTCATACGGCAGATGACGTACTCCTTGACGTCAAGCCATTTGTATACGCGGCTAAAAATCTCCGGTTCGTTTTTTTCGACCCATTTGTATTTCCACACCGGGTCCTTGACGGACAGAGCCGCGGCTCCCGTTATTTGAAGCGAGCGCAGCAGCTTATACACGTTCGCGCCCGCGACCTTAAAGCCGTATGCGATACCCTCTTTCATTTCTGCCCGCGCGCGCTGGTCCATATAGCTCATCGCCGGTCTTACCGCAGCGCCGCCCTTATCGACGAGCACAAGCCCCTGCATCTGTGAGCAGAACGAAATGCCCGATATGTCGCCGGCGTCAATGTGGCTTTCCGCTAAAACATCCGACGTCGTAGCGCATATGGCGTCCCACCATTCATCCGGGTCCTGCTCCGCCCCGCCGTCCGGCAGCACATAAAGACCGTACCCTTTTGAGGCTCCCGCCAAAAGCCTGACGCTTTCGCCAAGCTCGAAAATACAGGTCTTTACACCCGTAGTTCCGATGTCGTATGAAATCGCGTAATGTTTATTCATAGCAAAAACTCCTTTACCGTTAGATTATGCAACAAAACTTGGTTATTTTCAACAGTTTTTATATAAATAAGGTAAATATTTTTAACGCCGCTTGAAAATCACAACAAAAAACGAAAAAATTCGATAAAAAGGCTTGCAATTATAATATCTGATGCTATAATAAGTCTGCATTGAAAGGAAGACAGCCTTTCAGCAGTCGGTGTTTATGGCAGTGAGGGTCCACCCGTTCCCATCCCGAACACGGAAGTTAAGCTCACTTGTGCCGAAAATACTTGGTGGGTGACTGCCCGGGAAGATAGGACAATGCCGACACTAATAAGCAATCGCCCAATAGGGCGGTTGTTTTTTCTTTCGTCAATTGTTGTGGTTTGGAATGTTTTGTTGTATAATAAAGTACACGCGGGAAACGTATTGCGTTTCATATATTTAATTCACGGAGGGACCTATGGCTAAATCCGCAGGGCAAAAGCTGAAAATTCTGTATCTGATGAAGATACTGCTTGAACAGACCGATGAAACCCATTTGCTGACAGTACCCGAGCTGATTTCGCGGCTTGCCGGTTACGGCATCGCCGCCGAGCGGAAAACGGTCTATGACGACATTGAGACGCTCCGGCAATTCGGGCTTGATATTATTATGCAAAAATCAAAGTTCTTCGGCTATTATGTCGCCGGACGCGATTTCGAGCTGCCGGAACTAAAACTGTTGGTGGACGCTGTCGTATCGTCAAAATTTATTACGGAAAAGAAATCGTTAGAGCTGATAAAAAAGCTTGAGGGACTCGCAAGCCGGTATGAGGCGGGTAAGCTGCAAAGGCAGGTATATGTCAGCAACCGCGTGAAAAATATGAACGAGAGCATTTATTATAATGTGGACACGCTTCACGAAGCGATTGCAGAAGACAAAAAAGTCAGCTTTCGGTATTTTGAATACACAATAAAAAAAGAGCGCGTTTACAGAAAAAGCGGCGCGAAATACAACGTCAGCCCCGCCGCGCTCGTATGGGACGACGAAAATTATTATTTAGTCGCGCACTCGGACAGGCGCAAGTATCTCACTCATTACCGCGTGGATAAAATGGATAAAATTGCAAAGCTCGACGAAGACCGAAGCGACGCTGTTAAGGACTTCAACCCGGCGGACTATTCAAAAAAGGTATTCGGAATGTTCGGCGGCGAAGAAGAAATTGTAAAGCTCAGAATGAACCGCGCCCTGACAGGCGTAGTTATAGACCGCTTCGGAAAAGATATTACCATACTGCCGGACGGCGAAGAGCATTTTACCGTGAGCGTGCGAGTCGTCCTTTCTCCCGTGTTTTACGGCTGGATATTCCAGTTCGGGGAGATGTGCGAGGTGTGCTCGCCGCATAGTCTGAAAGATGAATTGAAATGCAGGGCTGAAAAATTTCTTTCACAGCTTTCATAATAAATCCGTTTTATTGGACATCCCGTTTGTTATGCTGTATACAGCAACGGAGATGTCCGATTTTTTAAGGGAGGAATTTTTATGTACGAAAGAAGCCGCAACCTGTTCGACTGCCATATCGCGGGGTTCGCTTATTATGACGGGCTTGATGTAATCGAGCAGCTCGTCCCCGCAGCGCCCGTGGCTCTTGTATCGGAGCCGGATAACCCTTACGACCCCGAAGCCGTCGCCGTTTATTTTGGGGAAACCAAGCTCGGTTACATTCCGAAAGCGCACAACAGCAGTATAAGCAGCCTGCTTTACTTCGGTCACGGCGGCATATTCGACGCGAAAATAAGCAGCCGCAATCTCGAGGAACATCCGGAAAATCAATTTCGCATAGTAATAAAAATTAAAGACAGCAGAGTTTAGGCTACTCCGTTTGCATTTACTTTGAGAATTTACTAAGAAAAAAGTATCACCACAGCGATAGTTTGTTATTGTCAAAACTATCACTGTGGTGATATAATACTGCAAACGGCAAATTTGCCAACATTTATGTGATTGCCTGCGTCCTTGGGTGCGAGGTTGAGGACTTGTTGGAAAGTAACGTTAATAAATAATCTATTGACTATTGTGTGTAAGTGGAGTACAATTAAGTAAATCGTAAACCACGATATATGCCAAAGGAGGTACGCCAATGTTCATAGGAAGAGAAAATGAGCTTAATACATTAAATAAACTCTACCATTCCGATAAATTTGAATTCGCCGTTATTTACGGTCGCCGTCGTGTAGGTAAGACAGCCCTCATCAGCGAATTTACAAAAAATAAAGATACCATTTTCTTTACAGGCGTTGAAACCAATGCAAAGCAAAATCTTGATAACTTTTCAAGATGTATTATGGAGTACAATACAGGAATTGCAGTTAATTCATCGTTTTCTTCGTTTCAATCAGCATTAGAGTATATTTTTGAATTAGCAAAAACAAAGAGGCTTGTACTCGTCATCGACGAGTACCCTTATGTCGCCCGTGCATCCAAAAGCCTTTCTTCTACGCTTCAGCTTTTAATTGATAAAAACAAGAACACATCCAAGCTGTTCTTAATTCTTTGCGGTTCTTCTATGTCTTATATGGAAGATCACGTATTGGCGTATAAAGCTCCTCTTTACGGCAGAAGAACAGCTCAGCTTAAAATTCAGTCATTTGATTTTTTTGAAGCCCGCTACTGTTTCACGAAATTTGCGAACTATGATAAGGCGCTTGCCTACGGTATTGTCGGCGGAACTCCGCAATATCTGATGCAGCTTAATGATAATCTTTCCATAGAAGAGAATATCAAAAACACGCATCTAAATCCATCCTCCTCCATTTTTGAGGAGCCTAACAATTTATTGAAACAAGAAGTGCGTGAGCCGGCAATTTACAATGCGGTGATTACCGCTATTGCTACCGGTTCATCCAAGATGAACGAAATCTCTAACAAGATTGATGAAGATACGAGCGTGTGCGCTACCTACATTAAGAACCTGATTACACTCGGCATCGTAAAAAAAGAATTGCCATACGGTGAAAAATCAATCCGAAAAACCATTTACTCCATAGAGGATAGTATGTTCCGTTTTTGGTATCGCTTCGTGCCGGAGAATACTTCGGTTATCTCCCGAGGGGCTATTGACCTTGCATACAAACGCATTGAGCCGGAACTCTCCTCTTATATGGGCGGTGTATTTGAGGATATTTGTAAGCAGTATTTGTGGAAACTTATCCTAAAAGGCAAGTGTGCCGTGAATTGCAGCGATATTGGGCGTTGGTGGGGTGCAAACCCCAAAACTAAGTCCCAAGAAGAAATTGATATTATGGGAACGGATAAAAATTGTGCTTTGTTCGGTGAGTGCAAGTGGACAAATGAAAAGGTTGACCTTAGTGTGCTTGAAACCCTTTCGGAGAGAAGCGGGTTGTTTAATTATAATCAAAAGCATTTTTATCTTTTTGCAAAAACAGGCTTTACAAAAGGCTGCATTGACAGAGCAAACGAGATGGGTAACGCAACGCTCGTTACTTATGAAGATATGTTGAAAGTGTAAAGACTATATATTCAACTATAAAGCGAACCTATAATGAGTAAGCTTCCCGATTGCATTTCTGTTAAACAGTTCAAGGATTTGGGCAAAATGTGGTGAAAAGCAACGGTACCAGAACGCAGATTAGCATACGCAACTATATGCCGGAGCGGTTTTTGGAGCGGCTGTCACTGTCAAAATATCGTGATAATTTTATCTTAAAAGGCGGCGTGCTGGTTTCGGCAATTGTATATAAAGGAACGGACGGTTTGATATGATAAACAAATCTTGTCCTTGCATCAGCAAAACCTGTAAAAGAAATGGAAATTGTGATGAATGCAAAGCCTTTCACCGCAAAAAGAAAAATTTGACTAAATGTGAAATGGACAATAAAAAAGCGATAAAAAACAATACTAAAAGGTGAAAACCGGCAGGATGTACGCCAGTCTAAACGAAAGGATTCTTATGAAACTCCTGAGAACAGTTATCCGCTAACGCTTTATAACCGCCGTTTGTCTGATTATATCAATGCCCTTGCTATTGCCGGATTTGCGGTGGAACGGGTGGTAGAGGAAACCGACAAAGAAACGCTCGAACGAGATTGCTCATTTACTTCTGAATACTATGCACCGCGCAAGGCGCAAAAATTTCCGTGTTCTTTAATTATGAAAGCGAGAAGAATGTGAAAACGCTTATATTTAACGGTTCGCCTCGTAATAATGGCGGTACAGCTACACTTATAAAAGAGCTTGAAGGCAATCTTACCGGTGTAGTTAATACTATAAATTCATATAAATTGCATATATCGCCATGTATTGATTGCCGATATTGTTGGACAAATGACAAATGTGCGCTTGACGATGAAATGCAAAAAGTCTATCGGCTTATTGATGAAGCGGATAACATTGTGATCGCTTCGCCTATTTACTTCGGCGAATTGACAGGCTCATTATTAAGTCTTATGAGCAGATTACAGTATTTTTACGCTGCAAGGAAATTTTGCAATACTGAAATACTATCCACAAAGAAAAGAAATGGCGCCCTCATTTTGGTTGATGGCGGTGATGGCTATGCGGATAACGCAATGTCAACGGGTAAAAGTCTTTTGCGAAAAATGAAAAGTGAATTTATTGGCTCTGTGTACTTTTCGGGAACAGAAAATGTCCCTAAAAATAATATAATTGTGCCAAAACATATATTGGCTGAAATAAAAAAACTATCATTAAATTTACAGGCGATGCCTAATACGGAAACCGACAAAGAGCGGCAAGCCCGAATGTGATGAATTTTCTTGCGGTGGAATGCACGATAAAATAAGGATTTTTGCATTTGCACAGTTTATAAAACAATATTGTTATCAGCCAAATAAGGAACAAAGAGGATACTAACCCACGAAAGCTATTACCACGCAACTGCCCATGTTATACGCCACAAGGGCGTTGATTATGATATTACGCGAGTTAATACATTGGGTACAAGGGCGATTTAACGCTGTATGCGAAGCGGAAGCGGTAACACAATTATTGCAACGACTTACACCGCCCACAAAATATCAAGTAATAGTCACGATATTATAACCTTTTCTTGATTTTTATCTTTTACTATGCTATTATAGCATTGGTTAATTATACCACGGTACAGGAGGTTTAACGAAGTGGCTATTAGTTATAACAAGCTATGGAAACTTTTAATAGATAAAGGTATCAAGAAAACAGAATTAAAGACGCTGGCAGGGGTTAGCACAAAC
>CAZQXZ010000014.1:0-5696 GCA_964597515.1 uncultured Eubacteriales bacterium
CCCCTTCCGCTACAGAGGCTACTACTGCGACACCGAATCCGGTCTCTACTACCTCCAATCCAGATATTACGTCCCTTTCTTAAGAAGATTCTTTAGTGCGGACAGTGAAGAGATTGTTGCGTATGCGTTGGATGATATTGCAGACAAAAATTTATTTTCTTACTGTTACAATAATCCAATTAACAGAATAGATGCTTTAGGTAATAGATGGGAATACGCATATGCCGGCGGAAGCTCTACATATTTAGAAAATGATAACGAAAATGATCCAACTGTTTTAGGAATACCGGGAACCATGGTTGCAATTGCCGCAACATGGTATTACACTAATATAAAAACAGGAAAATCTATCTCATCTTCAAAAACCGATCCTGATCCGTATTCAAGACCGGGTCAAAAAAAACAAGGACGCGAAAGAAAAGAAAAGAAAAAAAGTGATAATAAAAGGTGGAGAAATAATCCTAATAAGAAACCAGCTCCACCTAAAAAACATACTCCAGGAAAAGATCACAGAAAAATCACTAGGAGGTGATATTATTCATATATGGACATTAACTAAGTGGGAAAAACACTACATAATAGGAAATATTAGGTCCGGACTTAGATTAAAATTTGATAAAGATGTAAATATGGAAGTGAGACGTTCTTGCAAAGAATTTTGCGAATGGTTGAGAAAAAACTATTATTTCCCCATAAGAATACCTATTTACATTAAATCATCCAAAAGGATAAAGGCCATGGACGGCGAATATGTTTCTGCAATCTTTTTTAATCCTTATGATAAATTTACAGAACCGTATATCCGTGTTTCAACAGGAAATTACGAAGAGCTTTTGGCAAAACTAGGACAAGATAATGCTCTAGCAAATATTTTGTCTACTATCGCACATGAACTAACCCATTATTTTCAATGGATAAACGATATACAACTCACCGAAATTGGGTGCGAAAGACAAGCAAGAGCTTATTCAGAATTTATTTTAGACGAATATGCCGAAACACGAGAACATCCATAATTATTGGGTAAACACGGGAAACAAGGACAACGAGTCGCTCTATGAACTGAAACAGAGCTACGAGTATGACAGTCTTGACCGCCTGACGCGTGAAAACGACGCCAACACAGGCAATACGATCCTCTACGAATACGACGCGGGCGGGAACTTCACGGTGTGGAAATATTATTCGTATACGACAGACCCGACTTCAACGCTGGGCGAGCCGGAGGAGACATACGGATTTGTTTACGACACGGCGTGGAAGGATAAACTGAAGGTTGCAGGAACCGAACACAATACGGTTTAACCGGGCTGCTTTCCGCCAAAGCCGCGTTAAAAATCCTCGGAATGCGTCAGCATTCCTGCGGTTTTCGCCTTGCTTCGACGAAAACCCTCTTCGGTTAAACTTCAAAGAACCTCAAATGCGCAAGTTTTCGTGCATTTGGGGATTTCTTTGACGCAGGCATACTGTCGTATGGCAAGACAAAAAATTCACAAAGGTGCGGGAAATCGCGTATTTGAGGCGTATCGCGTTCGATTCCTGTAACCTTACGGAAATGACCGTCGCCTATGACGGGCAGGGCTATACCGTGCCGGTCGCACAATACGACGCGATCGGCAACCCGACCAGCTTTTTCGACGCGTCGCTTACCTGGACGGGGCGTGAGCTGACAAGTCTGGACGACATCACCTATACCTATGACGCAAACGGTCTGAGAACGTCCAAAACACTTGCCAACGGCAAGAAAACGGAGTATTATTATTCCGGCGATACCCTGATGTATGAACATAGGGAGATAGACTACAACGGTCAGCCCGACGGAATGAGTTTATTCTATACCTATGACGGAAACGGACGGCTCAGCAATATCCGCGACGGCGGCGCAGTCGTAATAAGCTATGCTTGCGGCGTTGTATTCATTCAATAAGCCGGAGGTCTTTGCGCGGCGAAAAAACGCCAAAGTCCCCGGCTTATTATTTTTTATTACGCGCCTGTGAGACGGACAGCCGTATAGGTATGCTTTACCGCGCCGAGGAATTTTCCGAACACGTCCGAGGTTCTCAGCCTGACGGTAGACGTGTTCACGCACGGGTGGCAGCCTATGTATTCCTCTTTTTGCACGTCCTCATCCACCAACAGCCTTACGGCGTTATCCTTGTCGTTCATCAGCCCTAAAACGCTCGCCGCCCCGGGGGAGGTTCTGAGATATTTTTTCATATCGTTCCCGTCGGCGAACGAGAGCCGCGCGCTTTGTATCTGCGAGGACAGCTCCTTGGTTTTGAACGGCTTGCCGCCGGGCGTCATCAAAAGATAAAAGGCGGTTTTCTGCCTGTTGCACAAAAACAGGTTTTTACATATCGGTACGCCGAGTATCTTCTCTATTTCGCGGCAGGACTCCATATCGAACGCGCCCGGATGGTCGGCGGTTTCGTATTCGATATTCAGAAAATCGAGAAAATCGTAGACCCTTATTTCCGTTTGCTCCCTGCCGTGTGTATTTTCGGGACGTCCGTTATATACCATATGTTTCTCCTTAAATTTCAGCGGTTACAGTTCCTTTTCGCCGTGGGATTTGAACCCCTCTCCGAATACCGAGGTGGCGCTCGTTACGACCATAAAAGCGTTTTGGTCCTCAGACGAGACGATATCCTTGGCTTTGGGGAGCGAACGCATTTTCAAAACGCACATCAGCACCTGCTTTTCGTTTCCGGTATAAGCGCCCGCGCCTTGCAGGAACGTCGCGCCGGTTTCAAGCTCCTTTAACAGCCTTTCGGCTATAAGGTCTTTTTTTTCGCTTATGATATAGATAAGCCTCGCCTGGTCCGAGCCGTACAGCGCGAAATTTAGGACGAGCATCTGTATGAATACCCCGATTTCGGCGTAAAGAGCGATATTGAAGCTCCCGAACACAATACCCGAAAGGGCGACTATCGCGCTGTCAACAACGAGAAAAGTCGTACCCGTGTCAATGTGGCGCAGTTTAAGCCTTAACAGCTTTACGATAATATCCGTACCGCCTGTCGTAGCCCCCGCCCGAAACACGAGCGAGAGACCTAAGGCGACGAGTACGGAGCCCGCCACGCACGCCAGCAGCATGTCGTCCGTAACCGCTGCCGCGTATGCCGACAGGATGTTGATAGCCGCTGAGGAGACCGCGACGGCGTATATTGTCGTAATAAAAAATCTCAGTCCGAATTTGTATATCCCCAAGGCGAGAATGGGTAGGTTACATATCAATATCCAGGTGCCTGTCGGCAGGAACGGAGCCAGCTCATGCAGGATGATGGAGAGTCCTGACACGCCGCCCGGGGCAATGTCGTTAGGCTCGAGGAAAAGAGATATACCGGCGGCTAAGATAAGACTCCCAGCCGTAATCAGCACGAAGCTCTTTGCCCTTGCCCTGATTTTTCTTTTCACGACTGAAGGCTCCTCCTCACCCGTTTTTTGCATGCGTTTATTCTATTATATCCAATTTTTATACTTTTTCTGTGATTGCTTCGGCATTTGCCCGTCTTTCTTCAAGCTCGGCAAGGATTTTTGAGTGAACGTCCTCCGTGAGACCGTAGCCGTGAAGAGGCAGGGCCTGAAGGATACACCCCGCGGCGGGAACGAGCGTTATCAGGATAAACATCGCCGAGGTAATCGCCGGATAGGATTGGGCGAAATTAAGCTCGAAGGTTTGACCCTTTGCCGCCGCGGCGGCTATTGACGCCGTGAGTGCGTCGATAGTTTCCGTGTAGTTTACGAAATGGAACATAACGTTCACGATAACAGCCGTGACGGCGGCGGTAAGCTTTGCAATAAAGTTCATACCGCTGAAAAACACGCCGTCGCTGCGCTTGTCCTTTTTCCACTCCATATAGTCTACGCTGTCCGCTATCATCGTAGTGCCGAAAACCGTAGAGAAGCCTGTCATAAAACCCCCTATGGCAAGCATCGCCGCCGTGAACACCAGACTCTTATATCCTATTAAGAACAGCAGGACATACGGCACGGCGTTGAGGTAAGATGTTATAAGATACATCTTTTTCTTTGAAAATTTGTTCGCAAACCATGTGCTTCTGTTCATTGATATCAGCATGCCGACAAGAAACGGTCCGCCTAACATAACAAGATACAGCGACTCGTCCCCGCCGTTGCCAAGCACCCATTTGCAGAAATAAATGCCCGCGCTGAGCATAATGGCTTTCGTGCAGCCAAGAATGTTCGCAAGCATGATGCGGACATAGTACTTGTTCTCCCACATAAGTTTAAGATTTTGAATAAAGCCCGTGTCCTTCTCCTTGGGCGACTGCTTAATCCTCTCGCGCACATGCGCGAAGGGCAGCCTGAAAAGAATTCCCCCTACTAAGGCTATCAGTATGATGGCGAACAGATAGCCCTGAGGCTCCGAAAAATATGCGAGGTCGGAGTTGGCCTTGCCCGTGTTACTGAAAACCCCTGCGTCAATCGCGCCTAAAACGTCTTTAATAGGATAAAAGGCGACGACGAATATGGAGCTGAGACTGCCGACTATACGCGCCGCCGATATCAGCTTTGAACGCTTCTGCTCGTCGGCGGTCATAAGCGATGTCATTCCCCACAGCGGAATGTCCCCAAGGGTATACAGCGTCTCCCAAAGCAGGAAGCTGAAAATAATGTACACGACCTTAAAAGCCGGCGAAATGGAGGTTAAGGGCAAAAACATCAAAACCGTCGCGATAGCTATCGGTATAGGCACGAATTTCAAATACGGTCTGCATTTTCCCCATCTTGTGTGGGTCTTATCGACAACGGTTCCCATCAAAAGGTCGTTCGCGCCGTCCCATACGCGGGAAATGCCCATAACCACGCTTACCGCGATAGCCGGAACAAGCAGGACGTCTGTATAAAAAACCTGCACAACAGAGCCTACAATGGCATAGATAATGTTCTGCCCGAACATACCCGCAAGGTAAAAATTACGCTCTTTATTTGAATAATCCCCGATATCCCTTGTCGCGTTTACAGGCGACCAGCAAAGAATTTCCTTTAACTTGCTTCCCACATTACCGCCTCCTAAAAGTATAAAAAAATCATAACACAGCGCCGCTTTTATGTCAAACATCATAGACACAAAATATAAACCGACTCCGTTTAAATGAAGCCGGTTTATTGCCATAAACTAAATATTTGCCGTTACAGTGCGCTGTCTGCGCCGCCCGGCGTGCCTTGCGTCACATTCGCTTTCAGAAGTATTACAAAAGTCCCAGCGCGAACTGTTTAAATAATTGTATTATCATGCTGTTCTTAAATATAAGCTCATCCAAAACGGTGACGAGCAGGCGCAGAGAGTCCTCAAGACCGAATTCGTCCAAAACCTCTACGGGGTCATATTCTGTATCGGCTTTTTTAACGGCGAAGGGCTCCGTGTAGCAAATTCCCCCGGGACCCGTAAGGTATGCCCTGACATAGCAGGTTATCTCATCCTCATGGTCGTTAAGGTCAATAACGGCGCCGTTTGCAATCTCCGTTCCGTTTGCCACCCATACTATTCTGTCGTAATTTTCACCTGTAAGCTCAATGGTGTTCGCGCTTTCGTTAACCTCGACGCGATTAACTATCGGATAGTCCCCCGCGCCTACAAAATCGTTTCCAAGCTCTGTTCTCGCGTGGCGCGAAACGGCGAAAAGCGTGCCCTCCTCCTGGGCGGGACATGTGACCTGGCCTTGTGTTTG
>CAZQXZ010000014.1:5706-22760 GCA_964597515.1 uncultured Eubacteriales bacterium
CGTGCCCTCCTCCATGCTGCGGCGAAGGTCGGCGTTTGTTCTCTCTGTCATCATATGAACGGTAAACGCCCTATCGTACTGCCCTTGCTGGTGCGCGTCGCTGAAGGTAAAGCACCACGGCGTTACGCCGTTGGGAATTGTTCTTTGAAGGATATTGTCATAAAGCTTCCTGTCCCTGAAGGTATGCGCGTCCGTACCGCTGCTGATATCCGTGCCGACGCAGGTGGGGTATTTTAAGAATATACTCGCGAATTTGTTTATCAGCCTCTCGTCGTTCTCCATATCCGGATACATCTCGGGAAACAGGTCTGCGTAATACTCGTAGTAGTTGCCCAAGTGGGAAAGCATCGTAATACCGCCGGCTTCTCCGTTCTCCCTTACCGGCGTCTCGTAATCGCCGTCAACGCCCAAAAGACCCTGACCGTAATCGGCGAAATAGCCGGTTAAATGGCTGTTGCTCGGGACGGCTCCGTTAAGCTCTATCCCCTTTTCAACGGCGAGCATCCCTCGCCCGTCTCGTCCGACGCCGTTTGTGATTTCCTCGTACCTCTCCAAAGTCAGCGGAATAACCTCCGCCATTTGCGTGCGTTCATATTTTACGAGCCTGAAAATCGGCACGGTCTGGGGAGCCTGTGTCCAGGGAGCGCCTACGGTGGCGTGGTCGGTAATAGCTACGATGTCGTAACCCAGCTCGTAGTGAAGCTCCACAACGTCGTTAAGCTGGATGTCCCCGTCGCTTGCTATCGTATGGCAATGAAGCTGCGTTTTGTACGCGTGCCATGTATCCCAGTCGACGTTCTCATACGGATTTGTTATAACGTAAGAAGAACCGCCCGCGGCTGCCGCGGATAAAACGAACGCCGCTCCTAAAACAAAAACGAGTACGGTTAGCAGCAACGTCTTAAAAAGTTTGCTTTTCATAAAAACCTTCCTCTCATAAAACGCTGAAAATATTATATTCGGCAGCCTAATATTACCACACGGGCAATATACTGTCAACAAAACCCCGTCTATATTTCGCAGTCCGCGAAAATAGGATAATGGTCTGATACAAGTTCGCCGTCTATACCGTCGGTCAGCACTCTGTACCTTATGGGAGTCACAAGACCGTTTACAAGAATATAGTCGATAATATGCTCCTTATACTTCCCGGGCTTGCCGCCGTGGAACGTGGAGGCGCTCATAGTGTCCTCGGCGAGATGTTTCGCGTCCTTTAAGACGGACGATACCATTTTATGATAAATATCGCTGCCTTCCAAAATGTTCAGATCGGCTGTAAATACCACCGGCAGACCGTCAAACTGTCCGACTTTCCCGTGTATCATCCCGACGCTGTTTTTCTGAGCCTTTCTCCCTCTGTGGTCAAAGTGGGTATTGATATGCGCATATTCTTTACCCGTCGCCCGCTCGCGAAGGAGCGCCCAGGTACAAATTCTGACACAAGCGGCGTCCCAGCCCTTTGACGGCTTTTCGGGGGTTTTGGAAAGCCAGAAGTTACCGCTTTCTTTAACCTCGTACTTATCTTTCAGGTAGAATATCGCGGTGAACTCGCCGCCCCGCTCTCCGTCGTCCCTGCCTATTCCTATGTAATCGTATTTGGCGTTTAAATCGTTACACAGACTGTCCATCCACCCCGAATGAGCCTCCTGTACGCCCACGCTGTCGGGCAGAACATCAAGAATTTGCCTTGAAACAAGCCCTCTCCTTTCCTCCCAGGTAACTCCGTTGACGTCCGAGCATCGGATATTAAACGACATTATTCTTACCATATGCACACCCCGCAATTTTTTAATTTTTTAATATTTTATTGTTCCGTCAAAAACCCTTACGGCGTCGCCCGTCAGCAGCACTCTTTTATCCGTATAGTTTACAATCAGGTCGCCGCCTCTTAGCTTAACGGTTATGTCCTCGCCTTTTTTACAGTAACCGAGCCTCACCGCCGCCGCCACTGCCGCGCACGCGCCAGTCCCGCAGGCAAGAGTCTCGCCGTTGCCGCGTTCGTATACGCGCATTTTTATCGTGGTACGGTTGACTACCCTGATAAACTCCGTGTTAATCCTCTTTGGAAATATCTCAGCTCTTTCAAACAGAGGACCTACTCTCTCGATATCGACGTCGTCCACTCTGTCGCAAAACACAACGCAATGCGGGTTTCCGATGGATACACATGTTATTCTATACTCCCTGCCGCCTATTGTAAAGGGATAATCAACGATTTCGTCTTTTTTAAGAGTCGTCGGCAAATCTGACGCTTTAAGCGACGCCTTCCCCATATCCACGCATACGGAAGTCACTCTGCCGTTCCTTGTATACAGTTTCAGGCGCTTTATTCCGCTCGCGGTTTCTATGCTCAAAGCGTTCTTTTTTACGATACCGTTATCATACAGATATTTTCCTACGCAGCGTATGCTGTTGCCCGCCATCTGCCCCTCGCTGCCGTCCGTATTGAATATACGCATACTCGCGTCCGCCTTTTCAGACTGTTCTATAAGCACTATTCCCACGGCGCCTATGCCGTAGTGCCTGCTGCAAAGACCGATACACAACGCCTGCGGACACGTTATGGCGTTATCAAAATTTTCAATAAAAATATAGTCGTTGCCCGAGCCCTGCATCTTCGAGAAATTGATTTTCATACGCTCTGTACGCATATGATTTATATCCACAAGCTCTGTATTGCTCTCGTTGTAGCCCGCGGCTAAAATATCCGCAAGGGCGTTCGCGGTATCAAGCGAGGTCAGGCACGGGATGGAGAGCTGGAGCGCGCGGCGGTGAAGTGCGATATAATCCTGAACCGTAGAGTCCTCAAGCGCGCCCGTATAGACTATATAGCTTATATTCCCCTTTTCAAGATATGAGAACGCGCCGTTTGTATCCCTCATACCGTTTATGACCGTAACGTCTATGCCGAGCCTCGATATGGAGTTTGCGGTTTCTTCCGTAGCAAAAACCGCAAATCCCAAATCGTCGAACTTTTTCGCCACGCCGACTACTTCAAATAAATCGTGTCCGTCAACACTTAGGAAAACCCCTGCCTTTTCGCCTGAACCGCCAGCGTAAATATTGATGTTGGCGGATGTAAGCCCCTTGAAAAGCGCCTCGTTTACACTCTTGCCTATGCCCAATACCTCTCCCGTGGACTTCATTTCGGGTCCGAGGTACGCGTTGACGTCGTTTAACTTCTCAAAAGAGAAAACGGGTACTTTAACCGCAAAGTACGGCGGCGATTTGTAAAGCCCCGTACCAAATCCAAGCTCGCGCAGCCTGTACCCCGCCATAACCTTTGCCGCAAGCTCGACCATCGGCACGCCCGACACCTTGCTTATATAGGGGACAGTCCTTGACGCTCTCGGATTTACCTCTATGACATACGGCTCGTTATGATATATCAGATACTGTATATTTACGAGTCCCTTCGTGCCTAAGGCGAGCGCGAGCTTTTCTGATAAATCAACGAGCGTTTGAAGCATCCTGTCGTTAAGATTGTAGGGAGGGTACACGGCTATCGAGTCGCCCGAGTGGACGCCCGCGCGTTCGATATGCTGCATTATTCCGGGTATCAGTACGTCCCTGCCGTCGGATATAACGTCCGCCTCAAGCTCGGGTCCTTCCATATATTTATCGACCAATACCGGATTTTCAATACTGCCGGACAGAATGATGTCCATATACTTTTCAACATCCGCCGGCGTGCGCGCAATAATCATATTCTGACCGCCGATGACATACGACGGACGCACAAGCACGGGATAGCCAAGCTCTCCCGCGGCGGCGAGCGCCTCGCTTTTAGTCATAACGCCCATACCCCGCGGACGCCGGACGCCGAATTTTTCAAGCAGCCTGTCAAAACGCTCCCTGTCCTCGGCCGTATCTATTCCCTCCGCCGACGTGCCGAGTATCCTTATCCCCTTGCCGTCGAGCAACCGCGTCAGTTTTATCGCGGTCTGACCGCCGAACGCCACAACGACGCCGACGGGCTTCTCAACATTGATGATGTTCATTACGTCCTCGGGGCAGAGCGGCTCAAAATAGAGCCTGTCCGCGGTATCGTAATCAGTCGAAACGGTTTCGGGATTGTTGTTTACGGTGACGACCTCGTAACCCAGCTCTTTAAGCGTCCACACGCAATGCACCGACGAATAGTCAAACTCTATACCCTGCCCTATCCTTATGGGACCGGAGCCTAAGACCATAATGACCGGCTTTTTACCGCGCTCCAATTCCCTTGACTCGCATGTTTCGTCATATGTGCCGTAATAGTACAGTGCCCCTGCGCCAAACTCTCCCGCGCAGGTATCCACCGTTTTATAGGAAACGCTTTTTGAGGCGGGCAGCGCGTTTTCGGATATCCTTTCAAGAGCGCCGTCGGTATAACCGAGCTTTTTGCCCGTAATATACGCGTCAACGCCGATTGCCTTGCCGGAAATGCTTTTTTCAAAGAGAACGAGGTTTTTAATTTTATTCAAGAACCAGCGGTCAATTCGCGTAATATTATATATTTCCTCAATATCTATTCCGCTTTTCAAGGCCTCATATACTGTAAACAGACGCCTGTCGTCAACATTTTTAAGCCTTTGTGCAACCGGCGCGCTTTCATCGCGGGGAACGCTCAATGTATCCATCGAGATTTCCGCACCCCTTACAGCTTTCAGTAACGCCATCTCAAACGACGGGGCTATCGACATAACCTCGCCCGTCGCTTTCATCTGCGTGCCAATTTTTCTGTCAGACCCGAGGAATTTATCAAACGGCCATTTCGGAAATTTCAGCACTACATAATCGAGCGCAGGCTCGAAAAAGGCGCTCGTCTTCCCCGTGATATCGTTCTTTATTTCATCCAGCGTATAGCCGAGGGCTATTCTTGTCGTCACCTTCGCTATCGGATATCCCGTCGCCTTGCTCGCGAGCGCCGAGGAGCGCGATACGCGCGGATTTACCTCTATAACTGCGTACTCTGAGCCGTCGGGATTTAGCGCGAACTGGCAGTTGCATCCGCCTATTATATTCAGAGCCGATACGATTTTCAGCGACGCGTCCCGCAGCGTATTATATTCTCTCGCCGAAAGCGTCAGCGCCGGAGCCGCGACTATACTGTCCCCCGTGTGTACTCCCACCGGGTCTATGTTTTCCATCGAGCAGACGGCGACGGTGTTGCCCGCGCTGTCGCGCATTGCCTCGAACTCAATCTCCTTCCAGCCGTATATGTATTTCTCAACAAGAATTTGGGATATCGGAGACGCTTCAAGCCCCGTCTTTGCCGCGGTTTTCATCTCGCCGTCGCCGCGCGCGACGCCCCCGCCCGAGCCTCCGAGCGTGAACGCCGGCCGTATGATTACGGGATAGCCTATTTTATTTGCCGTTGCGAGCGCCGTTTCAATATCATTGGCTGTGCCCGACAAAACGGTGGGCTGACCTATTTCCTTCATCGTTTCCTTAAATAGCAGCCTGTCCTCCGCTTTATTTATGGACTCGGCGTTCGTGCCGAGCAGCCTGACATTGTGCCTTTCAAGAAACCCTTCCTTCGAAAGCCGCATGGCAAGCGTAAGCCCCGTCTGCCCGCCGAGCGTGGCGAGCAGACTGTCCGGCTTTTCCTTTTCGATAATCCTTTTTACCGTAGTGAGGGTCAGCGGCTCTAAATATATTTCGTCCGCTAAAGCCTTATCGGTCATTATGGTGGCGGGGTTGGGATTTATAAGGACAATGTTTATCCCCTCCTCTTTCAGGACGCGGCACGCCTGTGTTCCCGCGTAATCGAATTCCGCCGCCTGACCTATCACAATGGGACCGGAGCCTATAACCAGCGTTTTCTGTATGTCCTTTATCCTGCTTGCGCTGTTTTTTGCCGCCCGCGTGTCAAACAGAGCATGCGCGACGGGATACGGACAGACGTATTTTTCGGGAAAAACGAATATACCGGCTTTTTCGGCGTCTGAGCTTATCGCTATGCCCGTTATCCTGTTTTTCTTTATATACCGCGCGATTTCACGCGTATCTACGCCGCAGACGGCGGGGATTTTTTCTTTAATGAGAAACTCGTTCAAACCGCCTCTTGAACCGAAACAGGACGGGGTGTCGCATATCTCCCTGACAATGTAACCCGCCGCCCTGCTTTCGCTTATAATTTCTTCTTTTATGACGCCGTGGTTTCCCGAAAGAGGGAAGGCGTCTAAAATGACTTTACCCGCGTTTTCCCGCGATGTCAGCGCTTTTAGATAGCCGCAGCAGTCCGTGTTTACCGCCGCCGAGCCGACGGCGCCGCCCCCGTACCCGAAACGCGTCCCCTCAAAAACCTTGCCGTCCGACAGTATTACATAAGCTTTTTTCACAACTACTCCGCCTTATCACAAAATTATCCCATAAGCGTTACCAGTACGGCCTTTTGGGCGTGAAGCCTGTTTTCCGCCTGGTTGAATATCTCGTCCGCGTGTGACTCAAAAGCCTCGGCTGTTATCTCTTCCCCGCGGTGGGCGGGAAGGCAGTGCAGAACAATAACGTCATTTTTAGCCGCCTTTATCACGCCGCCGTTAATCTGATAATGCTTAAACTCGCCTACCCTTTTTTCCGTCTCATCCTCCTGACCCATCGACGCCCAGACGTCGGTATATAGGACGTCGGCGTCCTTCGCGGCGTCCTCCACGCTCTCTGTACAGAGAAAAGCTCCGCTCTCTGACGCCCATTTCATAATATCGGCGTCGGGCTTGTGGTTTTTCGGGCAGGCGACCGCTATCTCCATACCTGATTTAATCCCGCCGACTATCAGTGAATTCGCCATATTGTTTCCGTCGCCGATATAGCAAAGCTTTTTCCCTTTTGTCGTGCCCTTGTACTCCCTTATTGTCATAAGGTCGGCGAGAACCTGGCAGGGATGACAGTGGTCGGTAAGCCCGTTTATAACGGGTATCGAGCCGTATTTCGCGAGCGTTTCAACGTCCGATTGCTTAAACGTCCTTATCATTATGCCGTCAAGATATCGCGAAAGCACTCGCGCCGTATCCTCAACAGGCTCGCCCCTGCCCATCTGAGTGTTTACGGAGCTTAAAAAAAGCGCGGAGCCTCCAAGCTCATACATACCCACCTCAAAGGACACCCTCGTGCGCGTCGAGGATTTTGCGAAAATCATACCGAGCGTCTTTCCTTCAAGGTAGTGCCTTTTTAGTCCCGCTCTTTTCTCGCTTTTGAGCCTGTCGGCGAGGTATAGGATGTCGAACAGCTCATCCCTCGACAGGTCTGACAGCTTTAATAAATGACGCATAAGCCAACCCTCCAATATATTGCGGCGCAAAGCTTCGCCCCGCCCATAATTCTACATTCTACGTTAAGTCGGTTATATATTTCTTAATCATTGCAATCTGATTCTTAACCGACTCCGGTGATGTTCCGCCTTCTGAAACCCTCTTTTTTACACAGTTTTCGAGTTTGATAAACTCGTAAACATTTCTGTCAAACAAATCGGAAAACTGTTTGTATTCCTCTATTGACAGGCTTTCAAGCGTTTTCGAGTCCTCTATACATTTCGCGACTATCAAGCCGACGGTCTTATACGCCTCCCTGAACGAGAGTCCTTTACACACAAGATAATCGGCGCAGTCCGTGGCGTTGATAAAGCCGTCCGCCGCCGCCGCGCGCATATTGACCTTGTTAACCGTCATATCGTCTATCATTGAAGCCATTATTTCAAGGCAGGTTTTTACGGTGTCCGCGCTGTCGAATACCGGCTCCTTATCCTCCTGCATATCCTTGTTGTAAGCGAGCGGCAGACCTTTTAGCATGGTTAAAAGCGCTATCAGATTGCCGTATGTCCTGCCCGTCTTGCCCCGTATAAGCTCCGCCATATCGGGGTTTTTCTTCTGGGGCATAATGCTGGAGCCCGTAGAAAATCTCTGCGACAGCTCAATAAACTTAAACTCCCAAGACGACCACATAACGATTTCTTCGCCAAGGCGCGAAAGATGCATCATTATAATAGATACGCCCGACAGAAACTCCGCGCAAAAATCCCTGTCCGAAACGCCGTCAAGACTGTTCTGCGCCGCACTGTCAAAGCCGAGGTTTTTCGCGGTCATTTCCCTGTCTATATCGTATGTCGTACCCGCGAGAGCGGCACAGCCGAGCGGACAGACGTTTAGCCTTTTTCGCACGTCAAGAAGCCTTTCGCAGTCGCGCATAAACATAAACGCGTATGCGCACAGATGATGACCGAAGGTTACGGGCTGCGCCCTCTGCATATGAGTATAGCCGGGCATAATAGTATCGGCGTGCCGCTTTGCTTTGTCTGAAAGCGCTTTTATCAGACGCGTCAGCAGAGCGTGAATTTCGTCAAGCTCGTTTCTGAGGTTAAGGCGCAAATCCAAAGCCGTCTGGTCGTTTCTGCTGCGGGCGGTGTGGAGCTTCTTGCCGTTCTCTCCTATACGCCTTGTCAATTCCTCTTCTATATACATATGAATATCCTCGGCGCTCATGTCTATTTCAAGAGCGCCCGACTGAATATCTTTTAGAATTCCTTCGAGCCCCGACATAATCTCGTCAGCCTGCGCTACGGTGATGATACCTTTCGCGCCGAGCATTGCCGCATGGGCGAGGGAGCCTTCAATATCGTCTTTATACAGCCTTTTATCAAACGCAATCGACGAGTTGAACGCGTCCGCCTTTTCATCAAGCTTCGCGTCAGTCCTGCCCTGCCAGAGCTTTGCCATAAACTCACCCGCTTTCAAGCTTATTTTTTATCCCATTCCTTTTGGAGAATAGCTCTTACCTTTATCGGAAGACCGAAAAGGTTTATAAATCCGGCGGCGTCCGCCTGATTGTACACCTCGTCCTCGTTGAAGGTCGCGAACGCCTCGCTGTAAAGCGAATACGGAGAGGTTACTCCGGCGTTTATAATGTTGCCCTTGTAGAGCTTGAGCCTTACGTCCCCCGTCACCGTTTCCTGCGTCTTGTCCACAAACGCGTCAAGCGCCTCTCTTAACGGAGTGAACCACTGCCCGAAGTATACAAGCTCGGCGTATTTCTGCGCCATAAGATTTTTATAATGAAGCGTTTCCCTATCGAGCGTAATCGTTTCAAGCGCCGCGTGAGCCTTGTATAAAATCGCCCCGCCCGGCGTTTCATAAACGCCTCTCGACTTCATTCCCACAAGCCGGTTCTCGACAAGGTCGGCAAGCCCGACGCCGTTTTTGCCTCCCAGCCCGTTAAGCTTTTCAACGATTTCCACAGGACCGAGCTTTTCGCCGTCAACCGCCGCAGGCACGCCTTTTTCAAAACGAACGCTGACATATTCCGGCTCGTCGGGCGCGTTCTCGGGCGCGACGCACATTTCAAGAAATCCTTCCTTGCCGTACAGCGGCTCGTTTGCCGGGTCCTCTAAATCAAGCCCCTCGTGCGAAAGATGCCACAGGTTCTTGTCCTTTGAGTAATTCGTTTCCCTGTTGATTTTCAGCGGGATGTTATGCTCCTCGGCGTAATCTATCTCCTCGTCTCTTGACTTGATGTCCCACTCCCTCCAGGGAGCAATAATTTTCATTTCGGGGGCGAACGCCTTGATTGAAAGCTCAAATCTGACCTGGTCGTTGCCCTTGCCCGTGCAGCCGTGACAAACGGCGTCGGCATTTTCCGCCTTCGCTATCTCGACTACCCTTTTCGCTATGACGGGGCGCGCAAAGGACGTACCGAGCAGATACTCCCCCTCATATACGGCGCCCGCCTTTAACGTCGGAAAAATAAAGTCCTCGACAAACTCTTTTTTTAAGTCCTCGACATACAGCTTCGACGCGCCCGTTTTTATCGCCTTTTCCTCTAACCCGTCAAGCTCCGTTCCCTGTCCTACATCGCCCGATACCGCGATAACCTCGCAGTTGTTGTAGTTTTCCTTGAGCCACGGTATTATAATAGACGTGTCAAGACCGCCCGAATATGCGAGCACTACCTTTTTTATGTCGTTCTTATTCATAATTACTCCTCCAATATTGTATATTTATCAATACATATATGCATAATTATACACTTATTGCCGCCTTTGTCAATAGCAGAACAAATATTTCGATAAAAAAATCCGGAGCTTTCGCTCCGGACATATTATATCGGTCTATTCAGTATTCTCGCCTGAGTCGTTCACGCCGCCCTTTGGCTCTTCTTCGCTTTCCTTTTTTTTGTACTGGGAAATCACAATAGAATTGTCCGTCCATTCCGGCTCGGTTTCATTGACCGATTTCTCCCTGAGGACAATGCCCATAACAATCAGCGTGACCGCCAACAAAATAACGAACACACCCGCCGCAATAAATTTTTTGCTAAGCCGCGCACTCGCCGCCTCTATAACCGGCGCGTCCTCGAACTCGGCGTAAATCTCAACGTTGCCCTCCGGCATTCTGAAAGACAGACTTCCGAGGGGGGAGCCGTTGACCGTCAGCGTTCCGGCTTTTATTATCTTGCCCTTGTCCGGCAAGGCGGTAAGCGTCACATTTTCCCCGCCGACCGCTTCCGAGGGGTTTGCCGCGACGTATCCGCCGCCGGATGAATTGCCCTTAAACGTAATTTTATAAGTTACCGTACCCGCAAGCGGCGACCATTTGGCGTAAACCGTGACGTTGCCGGCGACTCTGTCCTTATTAAAATCAAGAGGTTCTTTGAACTGCGCGTCCTTGAACCAGCCCTCAAATTTAAATCCCTGTCTCGTCGGGTCGGATGGCCGTATAACGTTTCCGCCGTCCTTTACCGTCTGGCTGTTGACCTGCGCGCCTCCGTTCGTGTTGAAAGCGACTGTATAAGCCGCCTGTGTCGCCGCCGCCGGACTGCCGCCCTTTTTGCGCGTCGTGCCCGTTTTGGCGTCGGTAGTCTTGGCTGATGAACCCAAGGTGGTTGTCGTCGTCTTAGGCTTGGCGGGTTTTACCGTATTTTTAGTGGTAGCCGTCGTGGAGTCGGGCGCCGGATTATTTTTAGTGGTACTATTAGTGGTAGTAGTGGTGGTAGTGGTGGTAGTGGTGGTAGTGGTAACGTTAGTGGCGGTGGTGTCGTCCGGCTTCTCCGGCGTCTGCGTGAACCAGTTTGAATACGAGAGTACGTTTCCTTTAATGCAGTCTATATGCGCGCCGGACGCCGTAAAGCTTACGGCGACGGTAAAAATCAGCGCCGCGGCCAACGCGTATGAGGCGGGCTTAAAAATTCTTTCGTTTCGTTTCATCATTCTCTCCTGCTCTTAAAATAGATGTAATGCGGCTTTAATATGTTGAAGACATATCCTCCTGAACGCCGGACACCACGTTTTTCTTGGCGGCGGATTTCGCCGTTTTCTTTTGAAGCTCCTCATAGAAAAGCTCCTCGTCAACGGGAAGCGCCACGGCTCTGCCGAGCCAGGACGAAAGGAACGCGGCGTTTGAAATCATCAGCCCGTTTATTCCCTCTTCTCCCGAGGCGACGAGCGGCTCCCCTCTGAGGATAGCGGCGGCAAAGGCGTTCAGGACCCCGACATGCTGCGGATTTTCACCGTCCAGCTCGGCTTGGTATTTGCTGTACTTAATTCTTCCGAAGCCCTGTGAGGAATTCTTACAGAAATCCGACGAGCTTTTTTCAAGCTCTTCCACCATCAGTGCATTATTCTCGCATATAAGCTTCGCTCTGTCAAGAGTTATTTCGAGACGGTTTGTACCGGGAAAATCTCCGGTCGTCGTAATGAATGTCCCCGTAGCTCCGTTCTCGTATTCGGCGTATATCATCACGTCGTCCTCGACTTCAATATCGTGCCATTTACCCTCATGGCAGACGGCGTTTATTCTCACGGGCATCCCGCATATCCACTGCCACAAATCCAAGTTGTGCGGACATTGGTTGAGCAGCACTCCGCCTCCCTCTCCGCTCCACGTGGCGCGCCAGCCGCCCGAATCGTAATATCTCTGCGTGCGGAACCAATCGGTGATAATCCAATTGACTCTTTTCAGCTCGCCGAACTCTCCCGAGTGTACAAGCTCGTGAGCTTTCCTATAAAGGCAGTTTGTGCGCTGATTAAACATAATCCCGAAAACCACGTCCGATTTGGACGCCGCCTCATTCATTTCCCTCACCTGTTTTGTATAAACTCCGGCGGGCTTTTCACACATTACGTGAATGCCGGACTCTATGGCCTTAATGGCTATCGGAGGGTGGAAATAATGCGGCGTCGCTATTATTACCGCGTCCACCTCCCCCGATTCTATAAGCTCATCGGAGCTGCCGTATGTCAGGATATCCGGACACTCCTCGCTCGCCCATTCAAGACGCTCGGGGTCGATATCCGCCACCGCCGTAACCGTTATTTCCGGCAGCTCATCTTCAAGGTAAAACCTCAAATGGCTTGAACCCATATTGCCTACGCCTATAATACCGAGCCTTACTTTTTTTGTTTCAGACATTTTATTATCCCCTTTCAATTCATTCAAGACCCACCGCTATTCTCAGCAGCTTTCTCGCGTCGTGTATACTAATTATATTATCTCCGTTTATATCCGCGTACATAAGCTGTGTTTGGCTCAGGCTTTCAAGACCTACCGCATAGCGAAGCAGCAGCCTCGCGTCGAGCACTTCTATTTTCCCGTTAAGGTCAATGTCGCCGAGCATATATTCAGGAAACGCCTTGCTTATGGCGAAGGAGTCAACCCTGTCAAACGTATCGCCGTTTTGAAGGTAAGCGTCATAAAAAAGCTTGTTGCCGACCATTCTTATACCCGCGAACATAGGCGAACCGGCGTCAATTATCGACGCCGCCCTCGGGAAAAGCTTATCGGTAAGCGAATTGCTTTTCGCCGTATAGAATTTAACTCCGGATGTAGCCGTAATGGCGTAGAGCGTACCCTGCGGCTCTTCATAAGATATATAATCAAAACCGCCTCTGTTTACAGAGCCCGTCGCGGCGTTCTCAACCGCGTTGGCAATCATCGGAGCCGTTCTCAGATATACATGGTCGTGCCCTTGCAGTACAATGTCAATACCAAGCTCCGGCATAAGGGAGGCAAGCTGTCTGCGCAGCGCCTTGATTTCCATATCGTCATAGTGCGAGCCGTTGGAATAAACAGCCTTATGCAGCACGACTGCCTTCCAATCGGCATCGGACGCCAAAGCGTCGCTTTTAAGCCATTTAAGCTGGTCGCCCGTAAGCCCTCTTACGCTGTCCAGCTCATTGGTATTAAGCATTATAAAGTGCACGTTATTATAGTCGAACGAATAATAGTATCCTGAAACCGTATCCTGCGCCTCGCTTTCGGGAAGCGCGAAATTGAGGTCAAGCGCGTAAGAGCCCATCGCCTCGTGGTTGCCCGCGGCGGGCATAAGAGCGGCTGACATAAGCGTGTCTGCCGAACCGTTCAGGAAATACTTCCACTGGTTCAGGTTGTCCCCGTGGTCTACCATATCGCCCGCATGCACAATGAAGCCGGCATCCGGATAAAGCTCAAAGGCGCACCTCAGAACGTCCGCGCAGTTTTCATACTGCTTCGGGTTTTGCGACTGGCTGTCCGTAATCGCTATAAACGAGGTTTCGCCGCCGCCGTTCGCCGTTGAAATAACGCCTGTTTCGCTCCACCAGCCCTTTTCGGCGTCGCCTACCCTGTAAAGGTATTTCCGTCCCGCTTTCAGTCCGGTGATTTTGACAATATGCCTGTTCAGCCGCATATTATACGGCAGCAGACCGATTATGCCTAAATCAACGCCCGGGAATTCCCTGTCCTGACAAGTGCTCGAAGCATTGACGGCAACGCCCCGCGGCACGGCGGTCTTGCCTGTAAACAGCGGCGTCCCGTCCGTGTACGGAATGATTTCAATATCGCCGTTTGTTACCGAATACTTAGTATACCAGCTGATATTCCTCGTAGTGCCGCTTTTCTCCCCGAAGGATGTCGAAATAAGCGAGGGGAGTCTGTAATTGTCTTTGCTCAACAAAACCGCAACCTTGCCCGAATATGTGAGCGTTACGTTGCTGTCGCTGTTTTTAGCGGGGTTGATATCGTCGGACAAATCGCTTATGACATGGGCGAAGGTTTCACCCCACGCGTCATACTGACTTTGGGTGACATATTCCTCAAGCAATACGTTCACAACGCCGTTTATGTCGCCACCCTCAAGAACTCCCACCGCGTCAAGACCGGAGAGAATTGTGTTAATAAAAGTCAAATAGGTGGTTTCTTTCAGCGGCAGCGCCTCATATATGGGCTGGCTGCAGCCGTCGCCCTTTATATAGCTGTCTATAAGTCCCGTGACAAAGTCCTGCGCCGCGTTTTTGTTCCCGCCGAACAGCGTCGTGGCGAAATCAAAAGCAAATTGCAGATATGTCCCGCCTATCTCATACGGGGTACCCTCATAGAACGTATCCACGTTCACATAGAGTCCGGAAAGGATTTCATCCTGTAAAAGCTGATTTACGACAAGGTCGTACAGCAGGTCGAATATGTCCTTGGCGAGATTGTTGTTTATGAAGTTATTTAAAACATCGCTCATAAATGCGTCGTCCGTATTCTCGTCGCCCATCCACATACCGAGCATAGCCGAAATCGCCGCGTCTCCGAAGCTGCCGTATTCGTTTGCGCTCTCGTATCCGTATTCAAGAAGCTTTTCGCATTTTATGCCGGACACCTCGAAATTTACAACCTGTTCGATAATGTCCTTTACCACCGAAAGCGTATACTCCGGCTCGTCTATATATTTTTTATCAATCTGCGCGCCGAGGTCGTTTATAAACGCCATAAAATTATCCGGCGTCACATAGTTATAGCCGCCCGCGGCGATACCGCTTCCCATATACTGCCTGAGGGTACCCTCTATATCTATTCCTTTAAGCGCGAGATAAGCTATTATGCCTCCCTCGGCTTTAATCTCGCCGAACAGGCCCTCTATCATCGGCTTCAAAAAATGCATAACATAATCCATAATAGAGTCGCCGTAAGTATACTCAAAGGATTTCGTCACTCTATAGGGCTGCTCGTAAGTAACCCCTCTGCCGTCGGTAACGGCAAGTACGCGGTCAACGTCCCGAAGGATGAAATCAGCCGATATTTCCCCGTTTTCAGACGTGAAGTATACCTCCCTGAAATAGTTTGGAAATTCGATAACGCTGCATGTCTGGCAGTCGTATATGGTTTCGCCGCTGTCGGAAATTAGAGAGGATATGTCGTTTGAATGTGAATGTCCCGTAAAAACATAATGCATTCCGGCATCTGCTAATGCCTCCGTAACGGGCAGATAATCGTCAAGAACGAAGCCTTGAAGCATCTGACTTTGGAATTCGCAATGGGGTACGAGGCTCCAATGCGTCATACCGATAACCGTTTCTCCGGCCGCTTCGGCCTCGGAAAGCTGCCTGAACACCCATTCCTTCAAGCCTTCCGAATAATTGCCCGCGGTTTCGTGCTTATCCTCTTTTGACGCGGTATTGTCCGCGCTGTATTTGCCGCCGTCCATAACAATAATGCGATACCCCTCGGGCAGAGAAACGGCGTATGAAAGCATCCCCGCTTTCTCGCCCGCGGGCGGTGTGTAAACGGACGCGGCAAGGTCAAAGCCGAGGTTTTTATAAATCTCGCGGAATTCCTCCGGCGTCGTTTGCCTCGCCGCTTCTTCCCTGTTGTTCTCAAAGGTGGAGGCGTTGGCGTTGTTGATGTCGTGGTTTCCGTTTGTAACCAAGACCTGAACGCCGGTATCCAGCTCAAACTGCTCGAGCCGCGCGGCAAGCTCGGTATGCCCGTCGTATTCGCCGTCCTTCGTAAGGTCCCCCGGAAGCAGAAGATATTTAATCGAGCCGTCCTTCGCGCTCTGAGCAACGGACGCGAGAGCCGATTCAAGTATGCCCTGCATCATCAGGTACTGCTTGTTATTTTTAAGAGCGAATTCCTCGAACTGTTCGGTATAGTCGCCGCAGTAGCTCTCGGGAAAATAATGAATGTCGGAAATTACTGCGAAACCGACGTCCGCCTGCGCGGGAGGCGCATATCCCGAAACCGAAACAGCCGACGAAAGCAGCGCGGCGATAACTATAAACGAAATAACCGTTTTCAAAATGCTTTTATTCAAAACGCCAACTCCTTGATAGATACTTGATTGATAATAGCTCTAATATTATAGGTTTTATGAGAACCGCTTTGTGTTTTCGTTACATGCTCTTCATCAGCCCGGGGAGCTTCTTAATGGCTTTCGGCAGGTTTTTAAGCATAACGCCCATCCCCTTCGCCATGCTTTTCCCGTTGAGGATATCGACGAGCGCGTTGCCCATAGGCTCCGAAAAAACGCCGAGGCTCATCGTCACGAAACAGCGCATGGGTATCTGGACGGCAGTCGCCTTCATCATTTCCTCGTTTACTCCGCCGCCGCCCACTTTTTTGATTACATATGAAATAAGCTTGTTGATTTTCTCGCCGCGCTTTGTATCGGCCGCCATTTCAAGCGTACACAAAAGGTCGAGAGGCAAAGACGGGTCGCGTCTTGACGGCGGGATTTCTCTGCCTAAAAGAGCTGTAAACTGCCTGTCGGGCATATTTGTAATTATTCCGCTGTAATACGCGGGCGCCGACTCCCTGTAATCCGGCACGTCGGCTTCTGCCGTGGAGTTAACCCTGATGCTCGCGGTAAGCCGGATATCGCGCGACGAGGCGCCTACAAGCACGGCGTATTCACCCGTTTCAACGTGCCAGTCGTGAATATTGATATTGTAATACGCGAACGCCCTCTTTGAAAGGGTTACTGAAACCTCTTTTTCCTCGCCCGCTTTAAGGAATACTTTTTTAAATGCCTTCAACTCTTTTTCGGGCTTGAAAATCACGCTTTCGGGCGCGCCGACATAAACCTGGACTATCTCCGCCCCGTCTACCGCTCCGGTATTCTTTACCGTAAAGGTGACCGTAAGCGTATCAGCATCGTCCATTTCCGTTTTATCGAGCGTTATGTTTTCATATTCAAAGGTCGTATAAGAAAGACCGAAGCCGAACGGGAAGAGAACGGGCTTTAAGACCTTGTCATAATATCTGTATCCCACATAGATGCTCTCCCTGTACTCTACGGTGAGCGGATTGCCCGGGAAGTATTCATACGACGGATTGTCTTCA
>CAZQXZ010000014.1:22770-24030 GCA_964597515.1 uncultured Eubacteriales bacterium
GATACGTTTCCGAAAGCTTTCCCGACGGGTTGACCTTTCCCGAAAGAACGTCCGCTATGCCGCCGCCGCCTGCCTGACCTCCCAAAAAGCCGTGAAGCACGCCCCTGACCTTCGGGAGCCACGGCATAGTAACCGCAGAGCCTCCCGAAAGCACGACGATAATATTTTTGTTTGCTTCGGCGACAGCCTCCACAAGCGCGTTGTGGGCGGGAGGGAGCTCCATATGCTTCCTGTCAAAGCCCTCGGACTCGTAAACCTCCGTAAGCCCCACGAACACTACCGCGACGTCCGCTCCGAGCGCAAGCCTTACGGCGTCGTCTATCTTGTTTTGCAGCGGAGCGTCCTCTTTCTTGTCATACCCCTCGGCATATGAGCAGGTATACCCGAGCGCGCAAAGCTCGTCATACGCATTGTCAAGTTTCGTCGGATTTATAAGAGAGCTGCCCGCGCCCTGATAACGCGGTTCCTTTGCCATCTGCCCTATGACAGCTACGGTCTGTGTCTTTGAAAGCGGAAGTATGCCGTCCTTGTTTTTCAGCAGCACGGCGCAGTCCGCCGCGATTTTTCTCGCGAGCGCGTGGTGTGCGTCCATATCGCACTGATAATCCTTTTGGCCCTCTTTCGATTTGAGAATAAGGTCAACGATTTCGCCGACGCGCTCGTTAAGCACATCCTCGGAAAGGGAGCCGCTCTTTACCGCCTCAACGATTTTCGCGGGATTTAATCCGCCCGAGGAGGGCATTTCAAGATTTTGACCGGATTTTAGCCCGAGAACGATATCATTTTCAGCTCCCCAGTCCGTAACTACCACTCCGTCAAAACCCCATTCCTCCCGCAGAACGTCGTTGAGAAGCCATTTATTCTCCGCACAGTATTCGCCGTTCAGACGGTTGTACGCGTTCATCACCGTCCACGGCTTTCCTTCTTTGACGCCCGGCTCGAATGCGGACAGGTAAATCTCCCTTAAAGCGCGCTCGTCAACCACCGTATCTATGGTCATTCGACGGCTCTCCTGGTTGTTGGCGGCAAAGTGTTTGAGCGAGGTGCCCACACCCTTGCTCTGCACGCCTTTTATAAACCCGAGCCCCATCTGACCGGCAAGATAGGGGTCCTCCGAAAAATATTCAAAATTTCTTCCGCAAAGCGGTGAACGCTTGATATTATTACCGGGTCCTAAAAGGACTGACACCTTTTCTTTAAGACATTCCTCTCCCAGCGCCTGCCCCATCTCATAAATCAGCTCAGCGTCCCATGAGCACG
>CAZQXZ010000014.1:24040-25981 GCA_964597515.1 uncultured Eubacteriales bacterium
CCCTTGACGCTTTTGTCCTTGCGGTCCTTGTTCTGCTTTCGCAACCCGTGGGGACCGTCCGTGACCATTATTTCGGGCAGCCCCGCATGTTCGGCGGAATATAGCCGCCAAAAGTCCTTGCCCGAGCAAAAAGCGGCTTTTTCCTCAAGAGACAGCTTTTTTACAATGTCCTCACGTTTCATGTCAAAGTCACTCCTAAAATATATTTATGGTTTTAGATAATAGATTAATAAGGCGGGGCAGGCTCCCCTTCGATATGCCGTTTGTTCACCGTTTATTCCTGAATTTAATCAGAACCGCCGTCAGCGCCGCCCAGAAAAGCTGATAAACAATTATCCGAATCGAACTTATCTGCGTCAGCCCCGCCGTAAACGAGAGAACGGCAGTGAACGCGACGCCTATCGCGCAGCCTACCGTCTGCATAATCGCCGTCACACTCTTAAAGCTGCTCAGCGAAAATACGGCGCAAAGCGCTTTAAGCATCGAATAAGCTGCTCCGTCATGAAGGACGTGCGCCTGCGCATTCGGCTTTATCCCGCTTCTGCACTCGTCAAATATTTCGCCCGCGATTGCGCTGAGAACCTTTGTGCTTCCCGGCGCAAGCCTTAAAGCGGAGCATATCATATCTTCGGTAATGTTGGCGTCGGAGGTCTTGACAAGCAAAGTAACGCCGTTTTTCTCCGCGCATCTGATAAGCGGCGAAAGAGACGTGTTCCCCTCATAGCTGACTATGAACATTGCCGCTATTTTTCCCTCTATGGCGAGGTAGAGCGGGTATCTTCCGTCATGCAGATATTTCTTCTCAAAGTCCTTTGTCGGCGTCTCCACATTGTGGTTTATAAGCAGCTCCCTGCCTCCTACTAAAACGCGCCTGTTATGTATCCACGCGGAAAGACCGAGCTTATCCTCATACGCCAAGGTTTCTACCGGCGGGAGAAGTTCGCGCCTGCCGAGAATAACGCTGTCAAACACCCCGCTCAGCGGAGCCTTCGCCTCTATAATCATAGCGGCGGTATAAAGGATAGCCTCGTCAACCCGCATGGAGTGGAATGTTTTTATTCCGAAAATATTACACTTTGAAGCGTCAAAAATCTGAGACGATTCAAGCGCGACGGCATTCGCCCCTAAACAGTTGTCCATTGCCTCATAGCCCGAAATCATCGCGCCGCCGCTCAGGAGTTTTTTTGAAACGGCGGATAAAACCACATTGTCGGCAAGGTACGCGCAAACCGGCAGCCCTATGCAGGACGCCGCGACAAACGTGCCGAAGCCCGCCATATAATCCTTATATATAACGCCCGCGATAACGCCCGCCGCCGCCGCGAGCGCAAGCGTTATCGGAAACAGCCTTCCCGCCAGCTCGTCTGACACGAACCTCTTGGAGGAAAGCTCCATAAACCCCGACGGGAAAAGCGTCCGCATCGACGCCTTTATGTCGGGCTCGCCGAGTAAAAGCCCCCGACCTATCTCAAAGGCCTCGTCCTCTTTACAAATGCTCTCAACCGCGAACAGAGGCTGTGTGTCCGTTATAAAATGAAAGTTCAGCAACGCGCGCCTGTACCTCATAAGCTCGCCCGCGCCGAAAAACAGCAGCGCAGCCACTCCTACGGCAAGATACGGCTCGGCGGCGGCAAAAACCGTCCCCTCGGCTATCGTAAGCATTATAAGCTGAATAACCGAAACAATTACGGTGAACAACGCGCACGAAGCGCAGTTCGGCTTAAGCCGACAAAACGCCCTTTTTCAGAGTCCGGAAACCCGCCCCTATCCCTGCCGCCGCGGCGGCGGCACAGGAAATCAGAAATATTTTTTCACTGCCGCCGAAAAACGCGAAAGATATTCCCTCTCCTAAGACAGGTATCACGCATAACACACAAATCAGCAAAAGCGACACCGCCTGAATAACAAGCGAGAGCAATACGTTTTTAGATCTCTTTTTAA
>CAZQXZ010000015.1:0-2955 GCA_964597515.1 uncultured Eubacteriales bacterium
GATGTATCAGGCGTCAAGCTTTTATGATTTTATAATAAATCCCGAAAGGCATAAAGAACGCCTGCTCGACTGTGTCGGGCAGGCAGAAAAGGTCGTGTGCGCCATGGAGGAGATGAGACGCTGATTATTCTATCTCTATCTCCCAATAGGCGATGCTTTTGCGCTCATATGTGTAGGTGATATACAGCTTTTTGCCTACCGCGACAATGGCGGGATAGCTGAATTCGTGGTTTCCCGTCGCCGGCTCAAGCTTTATGAACTCCGTAAAGGTTTCGCCGTTGTCAAAAGAACGCATAAGGGTGAGCGGCGCGCGGTCCCCCCAGTTCTTGCAAGTCGGGTTTGAGATAAGGACGAGCGACCCGTCTGACAGCTTATCCAAATCAATGCCGCTGTTCGGGTTCATATACGGAGTCTTGTACGCCTTGCTCCATGTTTTGCCCCCATCCTTTGAGTCGCTGCGGTAAATATAGCCGCAGTTTGTTCTGACGAGCATATGGACGCCCTTTTCGGACTCCCACAGTGTAGGTTGAATCATCTGTACCGGAAGCCCCTTTTCTTTCGGACGCAAAACAAAGTTCGATTTTATAAACGTCTCGCCGTCGTCCTCTGAAATATCCGCGAAGCACTTCCAGCATGCCCTTTTCTTTTCGCTTGACGCGGGAGCCACCACCGTCCCGTCTTTCAGACGGATATTTTTATTCTTTACGGGACCGCGCCCGTTTTCGTCGTCGCCGGGCGCAAGCTCTTTGGGTTTGGAGAACGTGCTTGCGCCGTCATACGAGTAGGAAACATAGGTTTTCCAGCTTCTTACCTTCTTGCCGTATTTAAAATAAAGCATAACGGTACCGTCTGTTTTTTGAAAGAGAACGGGGTTCCAGTGCGGCATGGTTTCCGTGACAAAAACCTTCTTCGGCGCGCTCCACAAACCGTCCTTGCGCCTGGAATACCATATTGTAACATCATCTCTCCCCTCCTCGGTGCCTCCGAACCATGCGGCGGCGACCGTGCCGTCGCCGAGCGGAAGAACAGTGGAGGCATGGCAGCTGTTCATAAATTTGTCCTGCTCGAAAATCATTTCCTTTTTCTTTGATATGATGTTTGTCATGTCAGCCTTCTCCTTTTATGTCTTTATTATCTGTTGTATTTTCGTCTTCATTTTCATCAAAGGCGTTCCACGGTATATACTCCTCCGGTGAAACAGGCTCGATTTCACTGAAACGCTTATCCTGTATATAAACTTGGTCTGCGAATTTCTCGGCAACGGTATATATGAAAAACGGATACCCGGGCATTTCCCTCATTTTCTTTAATATATCATAATTTATTAAGCACCTGATTATAAAGAACGTGGGTATCAGAAAAACAAAAACCGTCTCAGTGTATTGGGGATAATAAGCCACACACAGCGTTAAATATAAAGCTATTGTACCCACATACCCCTTAATGTCATCATTTTTCATTTTCACGAGAAAAAGCGTAAGCCCCGTAAACATCACCAAAGGAAAGAGGTACACAAAAAACTCCCATCCCACCGACAAGGTAACAAATAAAATAACCGCTTTCGTGAAACTGATAATACTTATGAGGGCTATCGGGGCAAGGAAATAAGTCGAAAACCTGCACGCCATCTTGTTTACTCTATCCCACTTGGTTTTCAATTCGCGCAGCTCATCCATATTCATTTTTGAAATATCGCCATGCTTAATGCGAAAAAATGTCATCTCAATGCTCCTTTGCGCCCGGTGCTTTTTGCGCCGTAATTTATTATACCCTTTTGTGCCGTGCCTTGGCAAGACTTTTGTATTTAAAACGGAAAATGAATTGATAAACATCCGCTTATGTGATATTATATTAAATATTCTTTTCTCATACAATATATATCGGGTGATAATTTTGAAAAACATTCTTGTAATCTTCGGAGGAAAATCCAGCGAATACGAAGTTTCCCTGCGTTCCGCCGCGTCGGTGATAAGAAATATTCCGCGTGACAAATACGGCGTTTATACGCTCGGAATAACAAAAAGCGGGGAATGGCTTTATTATACGGGCGACGTAAGCCATATTGAAAATGACAGATGGCACGCCGAACATACGCTTCCCGCCGCGCTCTCCGTTAACCCGTCGGACAAATCCCTGCTTATATACGAAAACTCGCGTATCTGCAAGATACATATCGACGCGGTCTTCCCCGTCCTGCACGGTAAAAACGGCGAGGACGGCACCATTCAGGGGCTTTTTGAGCTTTCCGGAATTCCTTATGTGGGCTGCGGCGTGCTTTCAAGCGCACTGTGTATGGACAAAGCCGTGACAAACGCTCTGTGTGACTATATCGGCGTCAGGCAGGCAAAGTGGCGCGTTGTTAAAAAGTATGATTTTGAGAATAATACTGTTGATTTGGATGAAATAACAGACGCTCTGTCCCTGCCGGTATTCGTCAAGCCCGCCAACACGGGGTCGTCCGTCGGCATTACGAAAGCCGCGTCGGGGGAAGAGCTGCATGGCGCGCTCGAACTCGCCTTCACGCACGACTGCAAAGCCGTTTTAGAGACCGCCGTAAATGGCAGGGAGCTTGAATGTTCCGTTTTGGGGAACGACGAACCCGAAGCGTCATGCGTCGGCGAGATTGTACCCGTCAACGATTTTTACGATTACGATGCAAAATATGTAAACGACGGCACAAAGCTCATCATTCCTGCCGGGCTTTCGGACGAAAAGTCAAACGAAATAAGGGAGACCGCCATTAGCGTTTATAAATCGCTTGACTGCTCGGGACTCGCGCGCGTGGACTTTTTTATGGACGCCGGCGAGCGCATATATTTCAACGAGATAAATACAATCCCGGGATTTACCTCAATCAGTATGTATCCAAAGCTGTTTGAGGAGTCGGGAATACCTTACCCTGAGCTGATTGAAAGGCTTATTGAATACGCTTTTGAAAAGAAAGAGAAATAATTT
>CAZQXZ010000015.1:2965-7262 GCA_964597515.1 uncultured Eubacteriales bacterium
AAAAAGACGTTCTGATAAAAATCACGGACGAACAGTCAAGTGACGGCGAGACGGAAAAGTTTGAAATAACGACGACCGGTACGCTCGCTTGCGGGGACGAGGGGTTTTTTATCGTATATGACGAAACGGACGGCGAGCTGGCGGGAACGGTTATGACGCTTCTTGTCGATTCCCCCACTTGCGTCACAATACGCAGGGAGGGACCCTTCAGCTCGCAAATCATTTTAGAGCAGAACAAGCGTCACAGCTGCTTTTATGATACTCCGCACGGCGGCTTTATGATGGGTGTTTTCGCAAAATACGTAGACACAGACCTGACGGAAAAAGGCGGAACGCTGAAAATGCGGTATACCGTCGATTTTAACTCGGGTCTTGCCGCCGAGAACACTATGTCCGTCACGGTGACGGAGATTTGACTGAAAGGAATTCATTATGTCCAAGACGGTAAAAACAGCCGAAAATCAGATAAAATCAATAATTGACGAAGCTATTCGCCGCGCCGTAAAGAGCGGAGAGCTTACCGACTGCGAAGCCGACGGGTTTAAGTGCGAAACTCCGGCGGACTCTAAAAACGGCGACTACGCCACAAACGCCGCGTTTGTGCTGGCAAGGTATCAGAAAAAGGCTCCAAGGCTTATCGCGGATATTCTCGCCGGACACATATCGCTTGAAAACACATACTTTTGCAGAGCCGAGGCGGCGGGGGCGGGCTTCATAAACTTCTTTTTCGGCGAAAGCTATTTTGCGGATATATTGCTCGAAGCTGCCGCCGCGGGCGAAAAATACGGCTCGTCGGATTACGGTGAGGGCAAAAAAATCCTTGTCGAGTTTGTTTCCGCCAACCCTACGGGTCCTATGCATATCGGCAACGCGAGGGGCGGCGCATTGGGCGACTGTCTGGCAAGCGTCCTTCAAGCGGCGGGTTTTTGTGTTGAAAGAGAATTTTATATAAATGACGCGGGAAACCAGATAGATAAGTTCGCTCTCTCGTTAGACCTGCGGTATCGGCAGCTGTATCTCGGCGGCATCGAGCTCCCCGAGGACTCTTATCACGGCGATGATATCATTTCTCACGCCAAGGCGTTTGCCGATATTTACGGCGACTCGTATATTAATAAGAGCGAGCCCGAGCGCAGAAAGGCTCTGACGGATTTCGCGCTGCCTTTGAATATAGCCGAATTGAAGGACAACCTTCAGAAATATAGGATTGAATACGATACCTGGTTCAAGGAGAGCTCGCTGCATAAAAACGGAGAGGTTAAAAAAGTCACCGAGCTTTTAATTAAAAGCGGTTTTACATATGAGGACGGCGGCGCGGTCTGGTTCAAGGCGACGCAGTTCGGCTGTGAGAAGGACTTTGTGCTGATAAGGAGCAACGGCGTTCCGACTTATATCGTACCCGACATAGCGTATCATTACAACAAGCTTGCCGTAAGGGGCTTTGACAAGGCTATTGACATTTTAGGAGCCGACCACCACGGCTATGTGCCGCGCCTGAAAGCGGCTCTTTCGGCGCTGGGGGTTGACAGCTCGCGGCTCGACGTCATACTAATGCAAATGGTGCGGCTTGTGCGCGGCGGCGAGACGGTCAAGGCGTCAAAACGTTCGGGCAACGCTATCACGCTTTTAACGCTTTTGGACGAGGTCCCCATAGACGCGGCGCGCTTCTTCTTTATATATAGGGAGGCCAACACGCACCTCGATTTTGACCTTGATTTAGCCGTCGAGAAATCGAGTGAAAATCCCGTTTATTACTGCCAGTACGCCCACGCCCGTATATGCAGCATATTCGCGAAGCTTGGTAAAGACCCTAAAACGCTGACCGCCGCAAGAGAGGAGCTTGCGCTTCTTACCGGCGACGAGGAAAAAGCTCTAATTTCGCATATCGCCTCGCTTACAAGCGAGGTAGTCACCGCCGCGAAGCTGTATGACCCTGCCCGCCTGACGCGCTACGCCGTGGAGCTTGCGACGCGCTTCCACAAATTCTATAACGCGCAGCGCGTTATCAATGAGGACGAGAGCGTAATGAGGGCAAGGCTTTTCCTGTGCTCTTGTGTGCGCGCGGTTATGAAAACCGTACTCACTATGCTGAAAATCGACGCACCCGAACAGATGTAAATACAGTAAAAACCTTTGCCGATATCTGCAAAAAATCGTCAAAATATTTCGTACTTAAAAACGCGTTCAAGAGAGCGCGTTTATCGTTTTGGATTATCTGTAAGTCTTAATATATAATCAGTACTTACATCGTAAAAATTAGATAGCTTAACGAGAAGTTCATCAGTAAGCGGTTGTGTCTCGGTCTCTAAATAACTATATTTCCGTTGAGTAATGCCTATGTGTTTTGCAACCTTCTCTTGAGACAGGTCATGGTCTTCCCTTAGGTCCTTAATTCTTGTTTTCATGTATATCACCATTTAAAGAATACATAGATAAATTTTATCTATTGACTTTTAGATGAATATTGTCTAATATCTGTTTATAAGGATTTTACTTTTTTTAGAAAAGTCTCTTATGATTTAATAACAAGGGGGACCAGGAAAAATGGGAAAAGAAAAACTTATCAACTGTAGTTTGTGCGGCGCAGAGATGTCTTCGAAAAGCAAGAGGTGTCCGTCATGCGGAGGGAAAAACAAAAAACCGTTCTATAAGACAATTTGGTTTTGGGCAATAATCGCTGTTGTATCAATTATAGTATTGTCGAGCCTTTCCGGCGGAAATGATACAGAAAATAGCGCCGAAAGCCAAACGGGTAAAAGCACCGCAAAAACGGTTACGCAGGCAAAGACGTCCTATGAAATTGGTGAAACAGCTACTCTTAAAGGTGTTGATGTGGTTGTTAACAAAATAGAGAAAAGCAGCGGAAGCACATATGTTAAACCAAAGTCAGGACATGAATTTATAATCGTTGAGGTTACAATTACAAATAACAGCAAAAATAATGTTTCATACAATCCTTACGATTTTAAAATGCAGAACAGTCAAGGCAATATAACAGACCAGACTTGGTACACCGGAGACAGAGATAACGACCTATCAAGCGGAGAACTCGCTCCGGGCGGAACGGTAACGGGTACAATACCGTTTGAACAACCTTTAGGAGACAAGAGTTTAGTTTTGATTTATGAGGGCGACTTATGGTCAATCTCACAGATTAAATTTAATTTGCAGTAACTTGCAACTTTAAAAACGGTCACAATGTTTTCAACACTGTTGAGTCTCAAAAAACAAAAGCTGCCGGGTGAAAGGAAAAACCTCTCACCCGGCAGCTTTCTGGGAATTTATAAATATTAAACAGATGTAATTTCTAAACCGGGGTTATTAGGGTCAAAAAAACGAAGACTCTTTATGAGTTTCGGACATAAACAAATGATTGCGGAGCTGATTTTACCCCATATGCAGATAACTCTTTTGGCTTTTTGTATTTTATAATATGACCGAGTTTATAGGCAACTGCTTTTTCACGATTTAAAAAGTATTTATCAAAAAACTGTTTTGTAATTCCCGAATATTGTGCCGTTTCATCCCAAACCTCTTCCGGACTATCTACAATAACGTCAACTACCTCTGCCTCGCCCACAACTTTCATAACAGGATAGGTGGAGTATATTATTATCTTGTCAACTTTTTCTTTTGTTTGAACCTTGCGAAATTCATATTTTTTTAATCCGAGCATTATATTATCAACATGTTCGGGATTAACCGATAATAGTATTTTGCACATCTGCGTCACCCATTTCTAATATCTTAATAAATTGTTCTTTATTGTATACGATGCTATATGGATATGTCTCAAATAGTCCATTTTCTTTCAAATCCTTATAAATAACATTATGTCCTTTGCCAAAATACCCGTTATATACGAGCTCAATGGCGATCAAGTTGACTTTCTGTTGATACAAATCGCTAAGTTCTTGCGAAGTGTAAATTGATTTATTTCCTGTATGTTGCAAAAACTCCTCTAAAGTCATAGCGGCGGAATGATTGCTCTTGATGATCTCTACGGCACTCACTGTACAGTAGGAAGTAATAGCGGACTTATATGCTTTTTGCCCTGTTCCCGTATGTATGCGATAGATGAATACCGGCATTCCCGTTATGTAAGAAGGCGTATTGTACGGTGACGCAAGAAACACTTTAGCAACTCCATTCCCTGCTGTTGTCTCAATAATTTCTTGTTTGTTTCCGACTAACTCGGAATATGGAAATAACCTATCGTGAAATTCATCATTAATAGGAATAACCCCCGCCGCATCGAAATCCGGCATAATGAAAGGAAAGGCTGTATATGGGGTAG
>CAZQXZ010000015.1:7272-22095 GCA_964597515.1 uncultured Eubacteriales bacterium
GTACTGTAATTTAACTTCTTTCGGTTCTTTAAGTATATTCGCTCCCCGCGTTCATTTTTCCCTATATCCAAAAATCCAAATCGCTGAAACAAGTTAATCAATTCGGTGTGTTTTTCAAATACCGTGGCATAAATTTCATAATATTTCGTTTCACGCCAATACCACAAAGCTACACCCAATGCGCCTTCGCCCAAACGCTGCCTGCGTATACGTTCCGCTAAGCGAAGCGTCCCGATTTTTAACCGTGGAATTTCTGGCAACGCCATCCCATCGGCAATAAGCGGAGAATTGTCCCCGTGTATGTTTTCTCGTTTCAAATATAAAAATGCGCCTATTCCTTGGTCATCATTATAAACCAAAGCACTTTTATCAGATTGTTGTTTTTTTAGAAACCAATCGCTGAATTCGGGGTAGTCAGTTTTCAGTGAATCAAAAAAGACATCATCCAAATTAACATCATTGAACTTTTGCCACACAAATTTTCCTGCCATTAAAAGCTCGCTCCTTTTGTGTATAAATGTTCCATTACCTTTTCTTTGTCTTGCCCGATAACAATTTCTAATACACGCTTTGCATTTTTAACATTAGAAAAAATATTGTTTTTAAAAAAGGTATTATCATATGATGTGTTTTTGAAAATCTCTTGAATTTCATTATATCAACAAGTAATTACCCTTGTCAATTTTTTAATTTAAATAAATAAAAACAATTACTTAAATAGTTAAAAAGCAAAATATGATGTTCCCCTCGCCCTCTATTGCTATCTATAAATCAGTTCAATAAACACAATTTCTTGCTTGCATATGCGACGCGCCCGAACAGATGTAAAACACCGGCTGAGCTTTTAGCTCAGCCGGTTTCAGATGATAGATATTAGACGTCAGACATTAGATTTAAAGGAAAAACGCGAAGCGTTTTTGATTATATAAACACATAACTTCCAACTTACTTAAGCTTGACCTCGTATGCCGAAATAATCTTTTCATCAGCCTTTGTGAAGGTAATCACAACCGCGTCGCCCTTGTTCATAATAATAGCGTCGTCGGAATTGCGCGCCGGAATGCTGTAATAAATATTTGAGTCCTTCAGCTTGATATAATAGACGCTTTCACCGCCTATGACGCTCGTCCTGATATCGTCCACAACTCCCGTCACGGAGTCGTACAGAGTGCTGTCCGTATCGGATTCCTTGCCCTCATAATTAAATTTAAGGTAGACCCCGCTTGCCTTGACGGTGCTTTCATAGGATTTCAGGCACGCCACAAGATCCGGATAATCGTCGTTGGGGCTTCTCGCCGCGTCCTGAACGCGCTCCACGCTTACCATAGCGTAGCTCTTTACAACATTGTTGCCTTTGAGCGCCATAAAATATGTCGCCTCGCCGTTGATATTGAGCACAATCGGGAACGTCGCCTCCCATTGCTTATCGCTTACTATATCCTGCGCGGACAACTGGGCGCCCACCTCGGTAGTGCCTGATATTTTTTGGAATACGGCTGTTTTCGTGCGCTGATTGATTAGAGCAAAGCCGATAATCGAATCGTCGTTTGTTACGGAGGTAACGCCCGTATACATCCAGACGTCGTCGTTATTGGTGAGGTAGCTGTACCCTGTCGTAGTGATTTTAACGCCCGTCTGACCTATATAGGAGTTGAAAAACCCTCCGCTGTATTTGCCGTAATAATTATACTGTTTAGTTAAAAGGTCTGCGGAATAAACCTGGTCAACCCATTTTATATCGGAGTCCTCCGCGCTGATCTGTTCGAGAGTGTATTCTCTTGTTTCGCCTGTGCGCGCGTCTACAAGTATTAGTCCTATAACGTCTTCGCCGCCGACAAGCCCTATTGTCTTGTCAATCCTCTCGCAAACCCACCACGGATAACCGTCTTCGTCAATCTCAAGAGACGGCATACCGAACATATAAGTCGGATAACTTAGGCGCAGCACACGCGCGAGCTTTCTGTTGAAATACTCGGAAGTCGAGTATTTGATGCCTCCCTCGACGCTTACCGCATTCGCCTCCTGCGTATACATATTTACGGCGATATAGGCGGGTATTCCTTCTCTGCGGTTATTGAACCACTTGAAAAAGTCACCGTATTTGAGGGGTAAAATCCTTGTCGGCGTGTCGTTGTAGTTGATTTGGGTTGAATACGGCATATCTATAATAAACTGTGATACATACTGCGACAGGTCTCCGAGCTTTTTGTTACCGAGGTTCGCGGCGACTGCGGCGTCAATCATCGGTATTTTCTCAAAATCGGAAATCCGCGAGATATTGGTGATGCTCGACTCGTCTCCGAACTCCTGCTCGTCTACGCTGATTATATTGCTGTACGCCTTCGCCCTGAAAGGTATTGCCGAAAACAGATAGCCCACACCGAAAATCAAAGCGAATACCACGCCTATAATAACGGGTACTGTCGCTCTCCTTTTTACATAGGGCATATATTCGGGTCTCGCGAAGGCTTTTGACGAAACAAACGTCAACGCGACATAGGCGAGCAGCACAATGCCGATATAATAATAAAAATCATATGATTTCAGATTTATTGCAGGCAGCATAAAGTAAAAAGCCACCACCGCCGTCACAAGAGTTAAAATCACGCTGACGAGCGTCCTTAGCCCCGCTCTCTCGGGCGGGATATATAATTCTTTGGCTCTGCCTTTACCTGAAAAATCGACTTTTATAGGGTCCATAAAGTTATCCTCCTTATTAGCGCTGTTTTTTTATTATATACGAAAACAAGCCTAAAAACAAGTTATTTGTAAAATTATTCGGACACGCTCCAAAAATACACCGAATAATAAGGGTCTCCAAAGGAAGTTTCCACACCGCTTATAGCCTTATCGTACGACATTACGCTCCTGCGGTAGCAAACAGGGATAAACGGTACCTCGGTATAAAAGCTCTCTATATACTCGCCAATTACCGTTTCGCTTCTCTTAAAAGCGAAATAATCCGCAAAGCATTGTTCGCTTATTCCGAAAGATACCGCGCCCTCTTTAATAAAAAAGCTGTCAAGCGCGAGATTGGGGCAAAGATTTATCTCTCCGATATATAAGTCAAATCCGCCGCTTTTCAGCGTTTCAAGATACTTGTCCCGCGGCTGCCTGTCAATGTTTATTTTTATTCCAAGCTCCTTCATATCCTCCCTTAAAGCCTCTGCAAGGCTTACTTTAAGCGGGTTGCTGTCGGAGACCAGAACTCTGAGCGTCAACGCTATGCCGCCTTTTTTCCTGTATCCCGACGAATTCAAAGATGAGAATCCGTTTTCCTCCATAATCCTTACGGCTCTCGCCTTATCGCCGCCGGCGTCCGTAATCTCCAGCCCCCGAAGTTCAAAAAGCGACGGGTGAAAAGGCGTCGCCGCGGGTACGCTCTGACCCAAAAGCGCAGAACCGCCGACCTTTGTACGGTTAATCCCTATATTGAGAGCGCGCCGCAGCCACGGCCACGACGATATCCCCGATTTCGAGTTCACACCGATAAACACGAGCTTGGCGGTTTCCACAGGCGCCGTCTTGGAGGACAGTTTACTGTATTCATTATCGTCGAGCGTATCGATATATACAGAGGTGCGGCGGGTCATAAAAGCATATTGCCCGTTCACGCCGTCACTGACGTCGCACAGGAGAATTTTGTTGTTCTGTGAAATCGTATACAGCTCGCTTTTGCCGTTAAGCTTCAGATACGGCTCCTTGTCCTTATACTCAATCGAGTATTTGCCGGCTCCCACAGGATTGTCCGTATCAGATTTAATTATAGGGAAGGTCAGCAAATTCAATGCGAAAACATCCGCGTCCGCAAGTGTAAAGCAAACCTCCTTGTTGGACGCCGCTCTGGCGCTTATGACGCTTTCAAGCTGTTTTGAGTAGAGGAAAGAGTTTTTCGCCGCGTTAAACGACCTGACGACACTGTCCGCCGAGACTGGTGTATTATCAGAAAACACGGCGTTATCTTTAATAGTTACGGTAATCGCATTTTTATCAACAGTATAGGATTTCGCTATAACGGGGGAAACCGACAAATCGCTCTCAAGCCGGAAAAGACCGGCGTGAAGCAAAAATATCAGCTCCGAGTTTATAACGCTTTTCGCCTTATACGGACTGAAAGAGTCCGTTTTTATATAGCCTACGGTTATTTCAGCCGCACCCGTGCTTATAACGGTCTGCGATATCTCCGTACCCGTCTCTGCGCCGGTTACTGTTTCGCCGCTTCCGGTTTTTTCATCCCTGCAACCGCAAAGCAGAAAAACGAGCGACGCGCATATAAAAAGGGACAATATTTTAAAAGCGGAGTTCATCCGATTATCACTCTTTCGACAGATATTGCCTTTCCTGTTTTTTCGTCCGCCTCGATAAGGCATCCGCACATCATCATCTCTCCGTCGGCGATCTCAAAACGCGCCGGCATCATATACTTAAATTTCGATATCACAAGCTCCGGCTTTATCCCCAAAACCGAGTTCACAGGTCCCGTCATTCCGAGGTCGGTTATATAAGCGCAGCCGCCGGGCAATATCTGCTCGTCCGCTGTCTGAACATGCGTGTGCGTCCCCGTGAGCGCCGTAACCCTGCCGTCAAGATAAAAACCCATCGCCCTTTTTTCCGCTGTCGCCTCGGCGTGAAAATCAACCACGATTATTTCACATTCCGCAAGCTCTTTTAAAACTCTGTCAACACATATAAACGGATTTTCGAGCGCTTCAAGATACGCGGTACCCAAAAGATTTATCACACCGCAGCGGTACCTGCCCTTATCCGCGATATAAAAGCCCTTTCCCGGATTGTTTTCATTATAGTTCGCGGGGCGTATCACGGGCTTTGTGGAGTCAAGATAATCGTATACATCGCTTTGTTTGAACGCGTGATTGCCGGTGGTGACAACGTCCGCTCCGGCGAGAAAAAGCTGCTCGCAGGAATTGGGCGATATGCCGTTCCCCTGCGCGGAATTCTCACCGTTTACGATGCACAAGTCTATTTTATTCAACCTTTTATATGCCGGAAGGCGCGAAAGGAGAAAATCGCATCCGGCTTTTCCCACAACGTCTCCGACGGCAAATATCAGCATATGCGCTCCTGACTGCGGCGTATGGACACGCCTTAAAACAAGGCTGCCGGAAAACCACGTTTCGCGGCAGCCTCTTTGCTTATTTCGCGTATTCTATGGCTCTGCTTTCCCTTATGATATGAACCTTTATCTGCCCGGGATATTCAAGCTCGCTTTCAATCTTCTTTACGATATCCCTTGCCACCAGAGTCATCTGGTCGTCCGAAACGGCTTCCGGCTTGACCATTATACGCACCTCGCGCCCCGCCTGTATGGCAAACGACTTCTCTACTCCGTCAAACGAGGTTGTAATCTCCTCAAGCTTTTCAAGACGCTTGATATAGCTTTCGACATTCTCTCTTCTTGCGCCCGGTCTCGCCGCGGAAATAGCGTCCGCCGCCTGAACGAGACAGGCGACAATCGTTTTCGCCTCAACGTCGCCGTGGTGAGCGTGTATGGCGTGAACCACCTGCTCGCTCTCCTTGTTCTTCTTGGCGACTTCTACGCCTAACTCTATATGGGAGCCCTCAAACTCATGGTCGAGCGCCTTGCCTATGTCGTGAAGCAGACCCGCGCGTTTTGCCGTCTTTACGTCGGCGCCTATCTCCGCCGCCATAAGCCCCGCTATATACGAGACCTCAAGCGAATGGTTCAGTACGTTCTGACCGTAGCTCGTGCGGTATTTTAATTTGCCTAAAAGCTTTACCAGCTCGCCGTGGACGCCGTTTACGCCCGCGTCCACAAGCGCCCTTTCGCCCGTCTGCTTAATGGTCTGGTCGACTTCCCTCTTTATCTTTTCATACATTTCCTCAATTCGGGCGGGATGTATCCTCCCGTCCACTATAAGCTTTTCAAGAGTAAGCCGCGCCACTTCCCTGCGCACCGGATCAAAGCTGGAAACGGTTATCGCCTCCGGCGTATCGTCTATGATAAGGTCGACGCCGGTTATCGTCTCAAGCGTCCTGATATTGCGTCCCTCGCGCCCGATTATTCTTCCTTTCATTTCATCGTTCGGAAGATTTACCACGGATACCGTCGTTTCGGCTACATGGTCTGCCGCGCAGCGTTGAATTGCCGTGGATATGATTTCACGCGCCGTCGTGTCCATTTCGTCCTTGGTGCGCTGTTCGTATTCGAGTATTTTTACCGCCTTTTCATGCGTTAATTCGTCCTCTAAATTTTTAAGCAGATATTCCTTCGCCTGCTCTTTTGTGTAGCCCGAAATCCTCTCGAGCATTTCAAAGTGGCTCTTTTTGATGCTTTCCACCTCGTCGAGCCTGTCTTGCGCGTCCTTAACCTTTTTAGATAGCTGTTCTTCCTTTTTTTCTAAGTTTTCAGTCTTTTTATCAAGACTCTCTTCCTTTTGAATTATTCGTCTTTCTTGCCTTTGAACCTCGCCTCTCCTCTCGCGCAGCTCGCGCTCCGTTTCAGTCCTCTGCCTGTGAATTTCGTCCTTTGCCTCTAATATGGCTTCCTTTTTCTTCTGCTCCGCCTGAGTCAGCGCCGCGTTGAGAATTCTCGTCGCCTCGTCAGTCGCGGAGCCTATTGCGGCTTCCGCAACCTTTTTACGGTGTTTGCCGCCGATTATAAAGCCTGCTATGCCGAAAACCGCCGCGCCAGCGGCAATTCCAATTAAAAAATAAACCCACTCCAAAAACTCTATCCTCCTATCATATTTACTTGAATTCATAGTGTAAATAAATCACGGCGCATTGACCGCAACCGAATACATTCAGAATTGATAATGAAAAAAACAATATATCTGCATTATCCTTAACATTATAACTTCACGCAACCTATTAGTCAAGTAAAAAAGCAAATAAAAGAATGAAAAACAGCCCCGTAAAAACGGAGCTTTCAATAACAATACATTACACAACGGCGGTAAAGCCGTTTAACATTTTTTACTTTGCTTCAGACAGCGAAATAATAGTACGCGCCTCCGGCAATCCCCGCGGCGAGCATCATTAAAAGCGGATTTACTTTCAGCTTTTTTATCCTTAAAACAACGACGCACAAGGCAATGCCGAAAACCGCGAACAGGTCTGCCGAACCGGCTGTCAGCATATGGCTCTGTGCGCCCGTAACGGCAAAAGCGGCTATCGTAATCCCCGCGCTCGCCACAAAAGCCGCCACGGCGGGGCGCAAAGTTTTTAAAACACTGTCAACGATTTTCAAATCTCTGTATTTATAATACATCACCGCAAGAAGCGTGACGATGATTAGCGAGGGCGCGATAAAGCCGAGCGTCGCGACGGCGGCTCCGGCGAAGCCTGCGAGCTTTGTCCCTATAAAGGTGGCTACATTGAGCGCAATAGGACCCGGAAGTATTTCGGATATCGCCACGAAGTCGATATATTGCGCGTAAGATATATAACCTCCCTCAACAACGGTGTCCTGAACGAGCGGCAATGAGGCGTAACCCCCTCCCAGCGTAAACAGTCCGACCTTAAAAAAGGTCAAAAAAAGGATTAGAAGGCTCATTCCCGCGTCCCCCCTTGCGTTTCCTCGGGCTTATCAGTCTTTGGCAGGCGCGCGCCTTTCGTAAAAGACGACGCAACACCTATAACAATACACCCTAAAATGACAAAAACCACGTTTATGCCGGTAAAATACACGAGTATAAACGATATGAGCAGTATTGCGCCCGTGAAGACGCTTTTTTGTTTAAATACGGTTTTAAGCATCCCTATCACGACGTCTATAATGACCGCCGCAACGCCGATTTTCAAGCCCGATATGAACGCCAAGACTATTCTGTTGTCTCTGAAAGCCTCGTAAGCGAAATATATGAGCGAAACGCTTATAAGCGGAGGGGCGGTCGCTCCTAATACTCCGATAACGGCGCCGAGCGCCCCGCCGGTGCGGTATCCCACAAGAATGGCGGTATTGACCGCCATTGCGCCCGGCGAGGACTGGGCTATTGCTATCAGGTCAAGCATTTCATCAGCCTTAACCCATTTCAGCTTTTCCACATATTCTTTTCGCATAAGGGGTACTATTACATAGCCTCCCCCTACGGTAAACGCGCTCAGAGAGAATACCGATAAAAACAGCCTTATATAAAACTTCCCGGACCGCTTCAACCTTCCACCTCCGGATAAGGATAAATCCCGCCGCCTTACGGAATATTGTCAAAACCCTTCTGCAGCTCTTCGTCTGTGGGGATATAATCCGTCATTTTTTTCTCCATATAATTGCTGTACGCGCTCATATCGAAATAGCCTGTTCCGGTAAGAACGAACAGAATGGTCTTTTCCTCGTTTCCCTCGCGGCACTTAATAGCTTCGTCAATAGCAACCTTGATTGCGTGAGAGGATTCGGGTGCCGGGAGGATACCCTCGACGCGCGCAAACTCGGCTGCCGCGCCAAAGACGCCGGTCTGCTCAACAGCTCTCGCCTCGTCAAGCAGCTTATCATCGTACAGCTTGCTGATAATCGGCGACATTCCGTGATAGCGCAGCCCTCCCGCATGGTCTGCGGACGGTATAAACCCGCTGCCTAAGGTATACATTTTAGCGAGCGGCGTTATTCTGCCGACATCGCAGAAATCATACGCGTATTTACCCCTTGAAAGAGAAGGGCAGGATTTTGGCTCGACCGCGATAAAATACGGATTGCGCTTATTCTCTATCTTATCCTTCATAAACGGGGCTATTAGCCCTCCGAAGCTCGAACCGCCGCCTACGCAGCCTATAATAATATCCGGATACTCATCGTAAAGCTCTAACGCCTTTTTCGACTCAAGCCCGATTATTGACTGATGAAGCAGCACCTGATTTAAGACAGAGCCGAGAACATATCGCGTGTTCTCGTGCGTTACGGCATGCTCGACCGCCTCCGTAATGGCGCATCCCAGAGAGCCGGAGGTATCCTTCCCGAGCTTTTCAAGCATCGCCCTGCCCGACTCGGTTTTGTTTGACGGGCTCGCTATAACGTCTGCCCCAAAAACCTGCATGACCGTCTTCCTCTGCGGCTTTTGCAGGTAGCTGCCCTTCACCATATACACGGTGAGGTCTATGCCGAAATACGCGCACGCCATCGAAAGCGCCGTTCCCCACTGACCCGCTCCCGTTTCGGTCGTAAGATTTTTTAATCCCTCTTCTTTGGCATAATAAGCCTGCGGGATTGCGGAGTTGAGCTTATGGCTGCCCGAAGTGTTGTTGCCCTCAAATTTATAGTATATTTTCGCGGGCGTGTCAAGCGCTTTTTCAAGCTCGTATGCCCTGACAAGCGGCGCGGGGCGGCATGTTCTGTAATAGTCGATTATAGGGGAGGGAATGTCGATATACGCGTTTTCCGTATCAAGCTCCTGCTTTGAAAGCTCGCGGCAGAACACATGAGACAAATCGTCAACCGTCACCGGTTCCATCGTCTGGGGACTGAGCAACGGCGGCGCCTTGCTTTTCAGGTCGGCGTTAAGATTATACCATTGCTTCGGTATATGCTCTTCCTGCAAAATAATGCGGTACGGTATGTTTTTCATTATACTCATCCTTTCAGTTTAAATATAAAAAAACCTGCCCCGAATAACGGGACAGGAATTATTACCTGCGGTACCACCCGAATTGATGCAATGCATCCGCTCGTTTAACGTACTTGCATACGCTCTTCGTTGATAACGGATGAAGCTCCCGTCAGCTACTACTCGGATTGCTCCTTTCGCTCTGCCCTCACGAGTCCATTCACTTATGCTTTATACCCGCCGCAATCGCACCGCCTGCGGCTCTCTGTCCGGTAAAGCTGAAAGCTACTTCTCTCGTTCATCGGTTTGGTTACTCGTATAATACGCTACAATTTCGCCTTTGTCAACAACTTTTTTCAGTTTTTTGATTTCGGCTCAATTTTTCCGTAACTGAACCCGCCCTGAATATCTGTCTTAGGCTCTCTGGGTTCGCGCGGCTCCGGCTTATACGGCGCTCTCGCGTCCCGTTCTCCGCCGCTTTTATTTCTGCCGTCAAATCTGCTCCTGCCCCTGTCCTGATAACCGAAGGAGCGGCCGCCTGTCGGAGTTATGACGACTCGCCTGCCTTCGCCCTCGCCAATAGAATGTGACTGAACACCGTCGATATCCTGTACCGTGGTATGAATAATCCTTCTCTCGTATGGATTCATCGGATCTAAAACGGCGTTCCTGCCGTATTTCAGCACTCTATCCGCCTGCCTGCCGGCAAGACTCTTCAGCGTCGCTTCCCTTTTACTGCGATAATCGCCTATATTGAGCGATATTCTTCTCTCCTCGTTTTCAGCGCGGCTTACCGAGAGGCGGACGAGATATTGAAGCGCGTCAAGCGTTTCGCCGCGCCTGCCTATTATGTTGCCGTAATCCTCGTCGCTGACTATTTCCAGGAAGATTTCCTCATCCGTTTCCCTCGTAATGACCGAAACATCTTTAATTCCTATTTCCGAAAGTACGCTTTTTAAATAGTTGGCGGGAGCGTTGTCGCTCGAAACCACTTTCCCCGCCTGACGGGTTTCTTCCCGTGTTTCTTTTGACCGCTTTTGTTCAGGCATTGCCGGCGGCGCGGCTGTCCGCTTCTTCTGCCCGCTTTCCTTTTCTTTCTTTAAGCTCTCTTGCGGTATCTGCTTTGCCGTTTCCGTTTTTACCTGCTTAGGCAATTCCTCCTGCTCGTCCTGCGTCTCGTAATACGCCCTGACTTTTGCAAGCGAACCGCCAAAAAGACCTAACGTTTTCTTGGTCGCCTGTTCCATCACTTCAATGATTACATCAGCGTCCAGCGGCGCGTCAAGCTGAGCTATCGCCTTGCTTTTAGCCTCGTCAAGAGTCGGCGCCGTACCTATTGCTTCCTTTATCAAACATTTCACCACCTATATTGTACCGCCGAAGCGGATTACTTCTGCAAATCAACGCGCTTCTTCACGTTGTTCTCCTTGGCTCTGCGTACAATGGTCTCCTCAACCATATTCTGCGCTATTACTTTTCTGGGACTGTATAAATAATTCAAAGCGACGGTCTGTACAAAGGAAATAACGTTGGACACAATCCAGTAGAAACCGACGCCCGCCGGAAACATAAACGCGAAAGCCACCGACATCAGCGGCGACGAAAACGTCATACAGCCCATCGTCGGATTTTTCGTCATTTCGGGGTTTTGCTGCCTTTGCTTCAAATACATAAATCCCGCCGAAAGCAGCGACGTGACACCGGCGAGTATCGGAAATATCCAGATTGTGCTGAAGCTTTTAGGGTCGGGCGTCTCAAATAGCTGAACGCCGAAAAGCTGAAAACCGTAAATAAATTTATTTATTGCCGATAAGTCAGACTCTGAAAGCATCTTGACCGCCGCCACCGCCGAGTCCGACGAGCTTTTAATAAAATCGCCAAAATGCTCGAGCATCTTGATTTCTATGGTGTTGTCTTGGAGTTTTATTTGAAGAACCTCGGCGTACTCTTTGAAAGCGCCGATAAGCGCCGTCATAGTGCCGTTCGCTATTCTTAACACATTTGACAGCGGCGTGTATATGACGCCGAAAAGCCCTATCATAACAGGAAACTGCACTAAAAGAGGAGCACAGCCTCCTTGCGTTACGCTGAAGCCCTCGCGCCTGTAAAGCTCCTGCGTTTCCTCGCCGATTTTACGCTGGTCTCCCTTATATTTTTCGTTGATTTTCTTGATTTTCGGCTGAAGCCGTACCTGGCGGGAGGTGTTTTTCTGCTGCTTTATGGATACGGGCAACATAGCAAGCCTGACGACTACGGTCAGAATGACAATCGAAAGAAGATAGTTTCCCGTAAACAAATACAGTAAACTCATTATATATCCGAACGGTACGGCAAGTACCTCTCTCAACCAAACCATTACAGGGCTCCTTTATTTAACATCTTTTTTCGGGGGCACGGGATCAACTCCGCCGGGGAAAAAAATATTACACCTCAAAAGCCGCCTTATCGCGAGCAGACCGCCCTTCAATAAACCGTGCGCGTCAACAGCCTCAAGGGCATATTGCGAGCAGGTGGGATAATATCTGCAGCGCGGCGGGAACAGAGGTGAAATTCGTCTGATATAGAATTTAATAAATCTAATTAAAAGCTTTTTCATTTTTCAACAGGTAATATAAGTCCCTCTGCGTTCAAAAGCGACAGCAAGGCGGACGATATATCGGTGCTTTTAAGAAATTTAGTTTTATTTCTCGCAACTAAAACGAAATCATATCCCGACTTTATCCCGGGCATAACCGCGCGTAACCCCTCTTTGATGACGCGCCTTGACCTGTTGCGCTCGACGGCGTTGCCGATTTTTTTGCTCGCGGTTATGCCTACGCGGCTTTTACCGGCGCGATTTTTCAGGTAATACACAACCACCGCAGGCGAAACCGCCGATTTCCCGCGGGCATATACGCGCCGAAAGTCACCGTTGCGCTTTAAGGTAAGAAAACCGGTCAAATTATTATCCTCATACTGTACGCAAGTATTATAGGCTGTACTTAATTCAGCGGTTCAATAGCTGAGCCTTTTTCTTCCCTTCAGCCTGCGGCGCGCCAAAACCTTTCTCCCGTTTCGCCCGGACATACGCGAGCGGAAGCCGTGAACCTTCTGTCTTTGCCTTTTCTTGGGTTGATAAGTCCTCTTCATTTATTTTTTCTCCAATCGGTGCTTATAAACTGTCCGTTTACGCCGCCAATACGGCATTCTCACAGTTGCTCGGTTATTATATATCACAGCCGATTAAATTGTCAAGTTATTTTAAAAAACACTTCACGCGGAAAACCTAAATATTTCTCTTGACATATCGGCAGGAGTATCTTATAATGTTACCGTGCTTTATCACTTAAAAGTGTTAAAGTAATTACAACATAACCCGAAAGGATGAGCGTAATGAAACATATTCGCAGATTAATCGCGATAACGGTGTGCCTCGCTATCGCGGCGGCGCTGACCGGATGCACCGTAAAGGATGATAAAACCTATACGGTCGGCATATGCCAGCTTATTCAGCACGAGGCGCTGGACGCCGCGACGAAGGGCTTCCGTGACGCGCTTACCGAGAAGTTAGGCGACAAGGTCAGCTTTAACGAGCAGAACGCCCAAGGTGACTCTAACACCTGCGCGTCCATAGTAAACGGCTTTACAGCCTCCAAGGTCGATCTTATCATGGCAAACGCCACTCCCGCTTTGCAGGCGGCTGCCGCGGCGACTGCCGACATTCCTGTTTTAGGCACCTCTATAACGGAATACGGCGTAGCCCTCGACCTCCGGGACTTTAACGGAACAGTGGGCGGCAATGTTTCCGGCACCTCAGACCTCGCTCCGCTTGACCAACAGGCGGCTATGTTCAAAGAGTTCTTCCCGGATAAAAAGACCGTCGGTCTTATCTATTGCTCGGCGGAGCCGAACTCTCTTTATCAGGTCAATACGGTCAAAGCGGAGCTTGAGAAGCTCGGTTATACGGCGACTCTTTATCCGTTTACCGACTCCAACGATCTCACCGCCGTAACGACAACAGCCTCCAAAGCCTGTGACGCGCTGTATTTGCCTACCGATAACACCGTGGCAGCCAACACCGGCATAATAGACAATATCTGCCGTCCGGCGGGTATTCCGATTATAGCGGGCGAACAGGGCATTGCCAAGGGCTGCGGCGTCGCCGCTCTCTCCATTGATTACTATGACCTCGGTTACGCGACCGGTCTTATGGCTTATAAGGTGCTCACGGGCAAGAGCGACATCTCGACGATGCCCGTTGAATACGCTCCCAAATTTACGAAGGTATATAACGCCGAAATCTGCCAGGAGCTTAAAATCACCGTACCCGAAGGGTATACCGCCGTCGAATAATCTGGCGGTATTTGCATAAGGCGACGGGAGCCGAACCCGATACGCCTGAAACACAAAATCTTCCGCACCCTCGGGCGTTTTCCGTCTTGCCATACGGCAGTATGCCTATCGCCGGAGAAACACCCGACTGCACGAAATCCTTTGCGTTTCAGGTGCGCGCAGTTTTGAAAGCACGGATTTTCGTCAAGACAAGGCGAAAATCGCAGGAATACTTTCGTATTCCGAGAATTTTTAACGCGGTATTGGCGGAAAGACGGCTTTCAAAACCGTATTGGGTTCGACTCCCGCCGCCTTAAACGCGTGTAAAACGGCGAAAAAATCTTATCTTTCGCCGTTTTACGCCATATGTATTTTTATAAAATCATCCGGTATTTATGCTTGAAATATGTTTTGGTGGTGAAATCGTTGTCTCTTAATCCGCTCGACCTGTTAGGGCAGCTCCCGGGCGCCGTGGCTTTGGGTCTTATATGGGGCATCATGGCGATAGGCGTGTATATCACATACGGCATCCTAAATATTGCCGACCTTACCGTAGACGGCTCGCTTTGTTCAGGCGGAGCTGTCTGTATTATGATGCTGCTGAACGGTTACAATATAACCGCCGCGCTTCTGTGCGCTTTTATTGCGGGTATGGCGTCGGGTCTTGTCACGGGGCTGTTCCACACTTTTTGCGGGATATCCCCCATATTGGCGGGCATCCTTACACAGCTCGGACTGTGGTCTGTTAATTTAGCCGTTATGGGCAAGGCAAATCAAGCTATAAACGTTAACAATTACAATCTGCTTGTCTCGCTGCGTTATTTGCAGGAGGTTGTAAAAGGCACGAAGGCTTTTTACTGGTCGCCTATTTTTGTCGTCGGGATTTTCGTAGCCTTTATTATAGCCCTGCTCTACTGGTTTTTCGGCACCGAGCTCGGCTCGGCCATACGCGCCACCGGGTCAAACCTAAATATGGCGAGCGCCCAGGGTATAA
>CAZQXZ010000015.1:22105-23900 GCA_964597515.1 uncultured Eubacteriales bacterium
CAACAAAAACAAGGTGCTCGGGCTTATGCTCTCAAACGGTATCGTGGCGCTGTCAGGCGGCCTTTTAGCGCAGTATCAGGGCTTTGCGGACATCAATATGGGGCGCGGCGCCATTGTTATAGGTCTTGCCGCCGTAATAATCGGTCAGGTTTTGTTCGCGAAAATATTCCGAAACTTCGCGTTTCGCCTTTTAGGCGTCGCGCTGGGCGCCATTATATATTATATCGTTATGCAGACCGTGCTTTGGATGCGTCTTGACCCCAACTATCTGAAACTTCTTTCGGCTTTGGTGGTTGCGGTGTTCCTTGCCATACCCCACTGGAAGAGCAGATATTTCTCCGCCTTGCGTAAAGGAAAGAGAGGCGCCGGCAATGCTTGAAATAGAAAACATCAGTAAAACCTTCAACGCTAACAGCCCAAATGAAAAAACGGCGTTAAAAAACCTCTCCCTCTCGCTTGCAAACGGCGAGTTTATAACCGTGATCGGCGGCAACGGCGCGGGAAAATCCACGATGCTCAACGCGGTCGCCGGCGTATATCCGGTGGATTCGGGCAAGATTTACATCGGGGGCAGCGATATCACCCGTCTGCCCGAGCATAAGCGCGCGGCGTTTATCGGCAGGGTGTTTCAGGACCCTATGATGGGTACCGCCGCGAGCATGGGCATTGAGGAAAATCTCGCGCTCGCTTTAAGAAGAGGACAGCGAAGAGGGCTGCGCTGGGGCATTACGTTAAAGGAGCGGCAGCGTTACCGCGAGCTGCTCGCGGGACTCGGACTCGGCTTGGAGGACCGCCTTACAACAAAGGTGGGATTGCTGTCCGGCGGGCAGCGGCAGGCTATAACGCTTTTGATGGCGACGCTGAAAAAGCCTAAGCTTCTGCTGCTGGATGAGCATACCGCCGCGTTAGACCCAAAAACGGCGGCAAACGTACTCCAAATCACGCGCGACATCATACAACGCGACAAGCTGACGACGATGATGATTACACATAATATGAAAGACGCGATAGCCCACGGGAACAGGCTTATTATGCTCTATGAGGGGCGTATCGTGATTGACATTCAAGGCGAGGAGAAACAGGGTCTTACGGTAGAAAGGCTTTTGGATATGTTCACACGCGTCAGCGGTTCCGACGAGGCGGACGACAAACTGCTCCTTTCATAGACGCTCAGGCTCTCAGAAAATAATCAGCGCGGCGGAAAAAGTTTATAAAACTTTTCCCGCCGCTTGTTGATTTAACCGCGCAGTCGGCGTATAATAAATATGGTTAATCTAAAAACGCAAAGCGTTTTTCCTTTAAATCTGATGTCTGACGTCTGACATCTGTAATCTGATTTCGGAGATGATATTTTGAGCGAGGAATGTAACAATGACTGCGCGTCCTGTAAAAAGGACTGCGGCGACAGAAAGACGGATTTCAGGGTCGCCGCCAATGAAATGTCGGAAATAGGCAAGGTAATCGGAATTGTCAGCGGCAAGGGGGGCGTCGGGAAAAGCTTCGTCTCCTGCGCGCTCGCGTCGGCTGTGCGGCGAAACGGAAAACAGACAGCCGTGCTTGACGCCGATATCACCGGACCGTCCGTTCCTAAGCTGTTCGGTCTTAAAGAAATGGCGAAGACGAGCGAGCTCGGAATTTTTCCCGAGCTTACAAAAACAGGAATAAAGGTTATGTCGGTAAATCTGCTTTTGGAGCGCGAGTCCGACCCCGTCGTTTGGAGAGGTCCCATTATTGCCGGAACGGTCAAGCAATTTTGGTCTGATGTCATTTGGGACGACGTTGACTATATGTTCGT
>CAZQXZ010000015.1:23910-25791 GCA_964597515.1 uncultured Eubacteriales bacterium
GTCGATATGCCGCCCGGCACCGGCGACGTTCCGCTTACGGTTTTTCAGTCGCTGCCCGTAGACGGTATCATCGTCGTCTCCTCGCCGCAGGAGCTTGTCGGTATTATAGTCGAGAAGGCGGCAAAAATGGCTGATTTGATGAAAATACCGCTTCTTGCGTTCGCGGAAAATATGTCTTATTTCAAGTGCGGCGAATGCGGCAAAGTTCACAACCTGTTCGGGGAAAGCAAGATTGACGCGCTCGCGAACCGTTATGGCGTCGATTGCGTCGCAAGGCTCCCCATAAACCCGAAAATCGCCGAAATGTGCGACAGAGGCGAGGTTGAGGATTTAATCGTTCCCGAGCTTGACCCGATAATAAATAAGCTGCTCTCTATGGAGTGATTTTTTTGAAAATACTTGTAGCCGCCGATTCTTTCAAAGGCTCGCTTTGCGCAAAAGACGCCTGCGCCGCCATACGCGAGGGACTTCTTTCGGCGAGCCCGTTTGCGCAAGTCGCCGTCCTGCCCCTTGCCGACGGCGGCGAGGGTACTGTGGATGCCGTAAAGCATCTGCCCGGCGCCCAAACGGTTTTTGTAAAGACGGTTGACGCTTTAACGCGCCCAGTTTCGGCGGAATACTGCGTAATCGGCGATACGGCGGTAATGGAGATGGCGGCGGCTTCGGGCATTACGCTGCTTAAAAAGGATGAGCTTGACCCGAAAATCACCACCACATACGGCTGCGGACCGATGCTTTCGGACGCGCTCGGGCGAGGCGTAAAAAAAATTATAATTGGCATAGGCGGCAGCGCTACCAACGACGGCGGCGCAGGCGCCCTTTCGGCTTTAGGCGCGCGTCTGCTTGATATAAACGGGAGAGAAATTCCAACGGGCGGCGCGGCTTTAACCCTGCTTCATAAAATAGATTTATCGGCTTTTGACAAACGAATTTTTGAAACCGAAATAACGGCGGCTTGCGACGTCACCGCTACGCTTTGCGGTGAAAACGGGGCGACTAAGGTATTCGCAAGGCAAAAGGGCGCGTCTCAGGCTGATATACCGCTTTTAGAAAACGCCCTTTTTAATTTTGGAAAAATTCTTGAAAAAACTTATGACAAGCCGGTGTTTGATATCGCCGGAGGCGGCGCGGCGGGGGGGCTCGGGGCGATGCTCTCTGTCTGCTGTAACGCGGCGTTGCGCCCCGGTATTGAGCTGATTGCCGGGCTTGCGGGACTTGAAGAAAAAATCGGGGAATGTGATACCGTCATAACCGGAGAGGGCAAAACGGACGCCTCCACTCTTCTCGGCAAGGTACCTGTCGGCGTCGCGCGCATAGCGAAAAAGCTCGGCAAGCCCTGCGTTCTTTTAAGCGGCGACATAGACTGCGACTTATCGCTTCTGTATGACGCGGGTTTCACCGAGGTGTATAAGGCACGACCCGACGGCGCTTCGGCGCAGTATTCGATAGCGAACGCGAAAACGCTTTTAAGGGATAAAGCCGCCGCGCTGTTTGGCGGCAAATAAAAATATCAGTTCACTCGGATTTTACGGGTTTGTAAGAGGCAAAAGCCGCCTTAAGCATCGGAGAGTCATCTGAACCCGTTTTAAATTCACGCAGCGTGCCTGACTACTGCGTTTTGCTCAATCGCAATGCGTCAGCATTACTCAATCGCAAAGCCTTGTACTCAAACACGCTGCGTAAATTTAAAATTTGCAACCTCTGCAACGGATTTTTGTTCTTTTTCAAGGCGGAGGATGCAGTAATACTGTCGTATTGCAAAGACGACAACGCAGAAAAAGGGCAAAAACACTAAGCAGAGGCGGGTTCGGATGGCTCTCCGATGCTTAAGGCGACGGGAGTCGAACCCGATACGCCTGAAACACAAAATCTTCCGCACCC
>CAZQXZ010000016.1:0-4175 GCA_964597515.1 uncultured Eubacteriales bacterium
GTGGTCGTTACGGACAACAATGTGTTTCTCATCATTAAGGAGAAAATTGAAGCGGACGGCGATTATTTCAAAGACAATTATATATACGCCTTGAAGAAGCTCAAGGGCGATGAGATGAGGTTCCTTATATTATCCGAAAACACCTATCAGGCGGAGGTTTCACAGTCAAAGGCCGAGAGTATGTATAATCGGATTATTAAGGTTAGAGAGGAGCGGGAGTGATGCACTGTCCCAACTGTAAGATACCTGCCGCGAGGGAAAATGATTTTTGCACACACTGCGGCGCGCTTGTCCCGAGGGAAAATTCCGACGTCGCGAAATACGCGGAGCACCGTGTTGACGGTGAAGGCAGGTCGGTGGGTCGGGCTGACAGATACAGTAAAGCCTATGTGCACTCTGACAGAAAAAATATCTTCAAAGAGTGGAGTTCTATATGGGAAGAGCTGCAAAAAGGTCTTACCGGACAGCAAGGCTCCAAAGGGCAGGGTTATGGTCAGCCGCGCCGGACGACGCTCGGAAAAGCGTCAGGCTCTCCTTATAACGCCCCGCAAAGCGAGCCCGCGTACCGCAGGGACGCGCGGCTGCCGCTGCCGGACAAAACGCCCAAAAAGAAAGCCTCGCCGATACCCGGGCTGTTTATACTTATAGGCATTATATCGGTGATATTTATGCTGCCTAACATACTTTACGGGATTGACGATTTTGACGGCGCCGATTATCAGACAAACAGGGCGATTGCCTCAATACATCCCAAAGGAGAAGTATTATATGAATTGCATTTGAAGGACGTCGGGATAACCGGCGCGACTATGACGGAGGAATATGTCAAGTCCTTTACCCTCTCCTTTTTATGGGAGGAGAAGGTGGAGGTTGGTTATACGGGCAGAGGATATATTCAGATATTAAACGATGACTGCATCAGCGCCTTTTTTGACGGAACAACGGTAACGGTACCGAACTGCGCGCTGGAATTTGATACCGAATATGTGTTGCAGTATATGTCGTTTTACGATTACGAAAAGGATTGCGAGTATAGGTTCACCTTCCCGGAAGACGGCAACGCCCTGATTTTCCGCGAGGACGGGACATATGTGTTTGCCGACCCACAGGGCTGGTACTAAGCCGGAGGCAAAGCTTAAAAAGAGGGTCTGTCGCGCGACAGCCCCCTTTTATTTAACAGAGTATAGTTTTAATACATTCCGCCGCCCTGGGCAGCCATGGCGGCCGCGTTTGCCGCGGCGTCGGCGGCGGGGTTGGGTTTGTCGGCGACAAGGGATTCCGTTGTGATAACCATGGCGGCTATACTGCCGGCGTTTTGCAGAGCGGAGCGCGTGACCTTTGTCGGGTCAAGGATGCCCGCCTTCGCCATATCGGTATAAGCCTCCTTCGCGAAATCGTAGCCGTAGCCGTTCTTTTCGGAGCGCATGATAGAGTCGATTATTACGGAGCCTTCAAGACCGGCGTTCGCGGCAATCTGGCGCAACGGCTCTTCGATTGCCTTGCGGACGATTTTTATACCCGTTTTCTCGTCGGGGTCGTCTGTCTTGGCAAGGAGCTTGTCAATAGCGGGCACGGTGTTGAGCAGCGCGACGCCGCCTCCCGCCACATAGCCTTCCTCGACTGCCGCCTTTGTAGCCGCGAGGGCGTCCTCAATACGGAGTTTAATCTCTTTCATCTCGGTTTCGGTGGCGGCGCCGACGCGTATAACCGCTACGCCGCCGGAAAGCTTTGCGAGCCTTTCCTGAAGCTTTTCACGGTCAAAATCGGAGGTGGTATCTTCAATCTGGTTGCGGATTTGAGCGGTTCTCGCTTTGATTTCGACGGGATTGCCCGCGCCGTCAACGATTATTGTGTTTTCCTTCGTGATTTTAACCTGACGGGAGCGACCAAGCTGGGACATCTTAGCGTCTTTAAGCTCAAGCCCTAACTCCTCGGTGATAACCTCGCCGCCCGTAAGAATGGCGATATCGCGAAGCATTTCCTTTCTCCTGTCGCCAAAGCCCGGAGCCTTTACGCCTATGCAGACGAATGTTCCGCGAAGCTTGTTTACAAGGATGGTGGCAAGCGCCTCGCCCTCGATATCCTCTGCGATGATAACAAGCTTTTTGCCTGCCTGCACAACCTGCTCAAGAAGCGGGAGCACTTCCTGAATGCTCGATATTTTCTTATCGGTAATAAGAATGTGCGCGTCGTCTACGACGGCTTCCATCTTATCGGTATCCGTAACCATATAAGGGGAGATATAGCCCCTGTCAAACTGCATGCCGTCAACCACGTCGCAGCTTGTATCGGCAGTCTTGCTTTCCTCAACGGTGATAACGCCGTCTGCCGTCACCTTATCCATCGCCTCGGCGATGAGCTTTCCGATATTTTCATCGCTCGCGGAAACCGTAGCTATCCTCGAAATATCGCTTGAATTTTTGACGGGCTTGGAGTTCTTTTTAAGGGTATCGACGATTAAGTCGACGGCTTCCTTTATGCCCTTCTTAACGACCATCGGGTTTGCGCCCGCGGCGACGTTCTTCATACCCTCTCTCACCATTGCCTGAGCGAGAAGAGTAGCCGTCGTCGTGCCGTCGCCCGCCACGTCGTTCGTCTTTGTGGCGACTTCCTTTACGAGCTGCGCGCCCATATTCTCGAATACGTCCTCAAGCTCTATTTCCTTAGCGATTGTAACGCCGTCGTTTGTAATGAGGGGAGCGCCGTATTTCTTGTCGAGAACCACGTTCCTTCCCTTGGGTCCGAGCGTTATTTTAATGGTATCGCTGAGTTGGTCAATCCCCGTCTGCAAAGATTTGCGGGCTTCCTCACCGAATACGATTTGTTTTGCCATTGTCTGTTCCTCCTTTTAAGAATTATTCAACTATCGCGAGAATATCGCTTTGCCGGACGACGACATATTCTTCGTTATCGAGCTTGACCTCGGTGCCCGAATACTTGCTTAAAATGACCTTATCGCCCTTTTTAACTTCCATTCTGACGTCCTTGCCGTCGATGACGCCGCCCGGTCCTACCGAAATAACCTCGGCAACCTGCGGCTTTTCCTGCGCCGCGGAGGCGAGAATGATGCCCCCCTTTGTAGTCTCTTCCGCCTGTGTGAACTTCAAAACCACCCTGTCTCCGAGAGGTTTCAGTTTCATAACAAATTCCTCCTATAAAAAATATTTGTTTATATGGTTAGCACTCTGTGGTGTTGAGTGCTAAATGTATTTTAACTCATTTTTCCAAAAAATCAAGACCTTTTTATAAAATTCACAATTTTTTAAAAAATAGACGATTGATTGACTATTTAAACGCAAGTATATATAATTAAGTTGCAAGTTGCAAGTTGGAAGTTTTGGGAGGGCAAATTCTGAGATATAATGTTTTGCGTAGCAAAACCACCGAAATTATTCATTATTCATCAGCGAAGCGGCTTCATTGTTCATTATTCATTTGAAAAAATCGCGGGGAGCTGGGGAGCTAATGAATAATGAATACTGAAAAATGAATAGTTGTGGGCAGGCAAAGCCCGCACCCGAATAAGTGGCAAGTTGCAAGTCCGATTTATCTGGTAGGGGGAACGATATGAAAAAACCGAAAGCTGTTATTTTTGATTTCGGAGGCACGCTTGTCCTCGATTCCGAGTTTGACTTGGAGAGAGGCGTGAAATATTTGAAGAGCATAGCCGTAAACGGCGAAAGCTTTACCGTTTTGGAGCTTTGCGAAATCTGGCATAAGCTTTTTGCCGATATAGAGACGGCGTGCGGCGGTAACGCTTTGTTTGGGATTGAAACGCCGCTGTCCTCTATTTTCAGATGTATTTTTGATATTTCGGGCATCAAATTCGATAGGGATTTAACAGAGCTTGAACATCTTTTTGACTGTAACAACAGCGACAGACAGGCGACGCCTCATATGGCGCGGCTGCTTGAATATATAAGAGACCGCGGGATAAAAACGGGCGTAATAAGCAACATAACCTTAACGGGCGAGGCGCTGCGCCGCTCAATCGGGCTGATTTATCCCGACAACGCCTTTGAATTTGTGATAACAAGCGCGGATTACTGCCTTACGAAGCCCTCCTCCCATATGTTTCTTTCGGCGGCGAAAAGGCTTGGGGTGGATACTGCCGACTGCTTTTACTGTGGAGATTCTTTTGGCGCGGACGTTGCCGGCGCCAAAGGCTCGGGGAT
>CAZQXZ010000016.1:4185-6670 GCA_964597515.1 uncultured Eubacteriales bacterium
GGCGAGGACGCCGTTTATATGGACGGCGGCTCATATCTGAAAATCAATTCCTGGGAAGTGCTTATAAACCTTTTGAACGAGGTATAAATATGGCGAAGATACTGATTGCCGACGACGAGCAGCTTATGAGAAGACTTGTAGCCGATTTTCTGAAAAAGGACGGTCACGAGGTTATCGAGGCGTCCGACGGCGAGGAGGCCGTAAAGCTTTTTAAGTCAATTTACGGTATCGGGCTTGTTATTCTTGATATTATGATGCCCAATATGGACGGCTGGGAAGCGTGCAGGAGGATAAGGGAGAGCTCGGATGTTCCCGTAATACTCGTTTCCGCGCGCTCGCAGGACTTTGACCAGATTATGGGTTTTGAGTCGGGCGCGGACGAATACGTCACGAAGCCGTTCAGTCCGGCCGTACTTTCAAAAAGAGTGCAGGCTCTTTTAAGCCGCCACGCGCTGAGCAGGACGGACGAAGCAAAAAGCAAGGAGAAGATTGTTTTAGGCGAGCTGACGCTGGATTTGGCGGCTCACGAGGTTTATCTTGACGGTGATAGCGTTGAGCTTACGCTTAAAGAATACAGAATTCTGACGATGCTGATGTCGAGTATCGGCAGGGTTTATTCGCGCGATATGCTGCTTGACGAGATTTGGGGAATGGATTTTTACGGCGATATACGCACCGTGGACTCCCATGTGGCGAGGCTTCGCACGAAGTTAGGAAAATGGGGGAGCGACAGGATTAGAACGGTTTACGGAATAGGCTATAAAATAGAGGTCGGCATATGAAAAAAGAAAAAGCGCGGCGCGTGCTAAAACTGAAAACGCGGCTGTTTATACAGGTCGCGCTGATACTTGCCGTCTGCGTCGCGGTAGTGACGTTTCTGAATTCGAGGTATATGGAAAAGTCTTATCTGTGGTACGAGAAACGGAGCGTTATAAAAATGGTGGAGGCCATTGACAAGCTGCCTAATATTGAGCTGACCTATTATTCGGACATTCCCTCGTTTGAACAGGAAAACGATGTGAGCATCAATATGTACAGCGCGTACGGCGAGCCTCTGTATGAGAGCGGGGTGCGGGTGAGCCTGTCAAACAAGAAGGTGGACGTCATAAGCAGAGAGGCTGACGAGGACAACAAAAGCTACTACTCTGTTCTGCAGGAAACGGGGAGCGATTTGCAATACAACCTATACGGAAAGATTTTGAAAAACGGGTATCTCGTAGAGGTTATTTCACTTGTAAGCCCGATTGCCCAAAGCGAAATGGTTGCTAATACATTTACGGCGGCGCTGTCCGTTTTCGGACTCCTGCTTTCGCTGTTTGTCATCTCGATGTTCGCAAGGAGATTTGCCAAGCCGCTTGAGGAGCTGAGCGAAATCACGGGGGAAATGGCGAAGCTGAATTTTAAGCACAGATGCAGTACGGACAGGAAGGACGAGATAGGCATTTTGGCGGACAATGTAAACCGTCTTTCCGACTCTTTGGACAGCGCGCTGACAGAGCTTGAGGAGAAGAACCGGCAGCTCATTAAGGATATCGACGCGGAGCGCAAGCTTGACGCCATACGCAAGGAATTTATCTCCTCGGTATCTCACGAGCTGAAAACCCCGATTTCAATTATTAAAGGCTACGCGGAGGGACTCCTTTCGCTGAGCGCAGACGAAACAAAAACGGCGGGCGAATACAGCCGCGTCATTCTGTCCGAGTCCGACAGGATGAACGAGCTTGTGCGCACGCTTCTTGAAATATCGCTTTACGAGTCGGGCGGCTACGTCTTAAAGGAGAGCGTTTTTTCAATAGGTAAAACCATATCGGACTATCTTGCGGTTTCGCGCCCGTTCTTCGCCGAAAAGGGAATTGCCGCCGAGAACCTCGTTCCCGAAAGCGTTATGGTCAGAGGCGACGCGGATAAGCTGTTCACCGTAATAAACAATTATATTCAGAACGCCGTCTCCCACGCCGGAGGGGACAAGAAAATAATCTGCCGCCATGAGGACGGCGGGGAGCTTGTGAAAATCATCGTGTTCAATACGGGTTCCAATATTGCAAAAGAGGACGCCGACAAGCTGTTTATGAATTTCTACCGCGCGGACAAATCGCACTCAAGGGAGGAAGGGCGTTTCGGGCTTGGGCTTTCGATAGTGAAAGCGATTATGGACGTTCACGGTACGCGGTACGGCTTCAAAAACGCCGAAAACGGGGTCGAGTTCTGGTTTGAGGTTAAAAAAGCACAGGATAAAAATGAAGAGCAAGCGGGAGGAGACGCCGTTGAAAATTGATTTTGTGATACCGTGCCTGCTCGGGATAGAGGGGCTGATAGCGGACGAGTTGAAGACGCTCGGCGCGCAAGACGTGGCGGCTGTGAACGGGCGCGTGCTTTTTACGGGCGACGAATACATGCTTGCGAGAGTCAATATCTGCTCGCATTTCGCCGAAAGGGTACAGATACGCTTAGGCAGCTTTGCGGCAGAGTCGTTCGAGGAGCTTTT
>CAZQXZ010000016.1:6752-24555 GCA_964597515.1 uncultured Eubacteriales bacterium
CGTCAGCGACTGCCAGTCGATTATAAAAAAAGCCGTCGTAAAAAGACTTGAAGAAAAATACAAACAGTCGTGGTTCGACGAGACGGGACCCGTGCATCAGATACAGTTTTCGATTATGAGCGACAATGTCACTCTGCTGATAGACACCTCGGGAGCGGGCTTGCATAAAAGAGGGTACAGGCCCAACGCAGCGGCGGCGCCCATAAAGGAAACGCTTGCCGCCGCCATCTGCTCTCTTTCCAAGGTCAGGCATTATCATACGCTGTACGACCCGATGTGCGGTTCGGGGACGCTTATTATCGAGGGCGCGCTGTTAGCGCACAATATCGCGCCTAACCTGAACAGGAGCTTTTCCGCGGAAAGGTTTTCGGTCTTGCCCAAGGATATATGGAGCAGGGAAAAAGAACGCGCCGCAAGCCTTGTCAAGACGGACACCGATTTTCTCGGACTCGGCTCGGACGTTGACAGGAACGCGGTGGAGACGGCGAAAATGTGCGCCGCCGCCGTGCCGCTCAAGGATAAGCTCAATTTTGAGGTGCGCGACATCAAGGATTTTTTGCCGAAAACGGAAAGAGGGACGCTTATTTGCAATCCTCCTTACGGAGAGAGGCTTCTTGATATGGAGAGCGCGAAGCGGCTGTATAAAATTATGGGCGAAAAATTTATAAGAAAACAAGGCTGGAGCTATGCTGTCATCACTCCTGACGAGGATTTTGAATCCGTTTTCGGGAGAAGCGCCGACAAAAGAAGAAAGCTTTATAACGGTATGATAAAATGCCAGCTGTATATGTATTTCAAATGAGGAGGCGACGGTATGAAACATATTTTTGTTGTAAACCCGAAAGCGGGTAAAGGCGACAGTGCTCAAAAATATAGTAAATACGTTGAAAATCGTGCCGGTGAACTCGGGCTGGACTATGAAATCCATATTACGGGCGCCCCGCGCGACGGTTTGGAGTTCGTAAGGCAAAGAGCCGCGTCGGATGAGCATATCAGGTTTTACGCGTGCGGAGGAGACGGAACCCTTTACGAGGTTGTAAACGGCGCCGCGGGCAGAGAAAACGCCGAGGTGGCCGCCGTGCCGCTGGGAAGCGGCAACGACTTTGTCCGTCTTTTCGGGAAAAAAGAGGATTTGCTCGATATCGGCGTACATATTAACGGAACACCATCTGCGCTTGACCTTATAAAATGCGGCAAGCATTACGCTATTAACCAGTGTTCTATGGGGTTTGACGCCGAGGTGTGCGCAAAGCAGGCGGATTTCAAAAGGCTGAAACCGATAAGCGCGAAGGGCGCCTATTCGGCGGCGCTTATAAGCTGTGTTCTGAATAAGCTCAGTCACGACTTTACCATAGCCATTGACGGCGGTGAGCCTTTTACGATGTCCGTGTTGTTCTGCTATATCGGCAACTCCCGCTGGTACGGCGGCGGCTTTATGGCGGGTCCCAAGGCGATACCCGACGACGGGCTGCTCGACTTCGTGATACTTAAAGGAGGGATACCGCGGCGCAGGCTTTTGCCCTTGGCCGCGGTTTACAAAAAAGGAGAGCATCTGTCCCTTGACATAACGACATACATAAGAGGAAAGAAAATCACCGTTACGAGCGAAACCCCCGCGGCGGTGAATATTGACGGAGAGACGGAGCATGTCAGGGAAATGAATGTTGAAATAGTTGAAAAGGGCATAAAATTCGTCGTCCCGTCCAATTCGGATTATTTTGAGCGCAAGAAAAGCGGTACGCTTTAAGCGTCGGATGGCTCTCCGATGCTTAACCGATATTGTCCAAATTATTGGAGGATTGTTTTTGAACAGTAAAAAAAACCGTTATATCGCCGAGGCTGCGGCTGTCGCGGCGCTCTACACGGCGCTGACGTATGCCTCGGGCATATTCGGAATGTCGTATCTCGGCGTGCAGCTGCGCGCTTCCGAGGCGCTGAGCATACTGCCGGTTTTCACGCCCGCGGCGGTTATGGGACTTCTCGCGGGCTGTATCCTCGGTAATATAGGCAGTCCTTTTTTTATTGCGGATATGATTTTCGGTTCGCTCGCGACGCTGCTCGCCGCCGTTCTGACGAGGGCGCTCAGAAATAAAAAAATCAAAGGTTTCCCGCTGCTCTCGTTTTTGCCTCCCGTCGTCGTCAACGCTCTTGTGGTGGGAGCCGAAATCGCCGTTTTAGCAGGAGACGGTTTTTCCGCCAAGCTGTTTTTCATCTCTGCGCTTCAGGTGGCGGCGGGAGAGAGCGCAGTGTTAACCGTTTTAGGAATTCCCCTTTATAAAGCGGTAAAAAAGCTTAAAATATACGCAGACGAATAAAACTGTCCGCCGCCTCCGACAGAGCTGTCAGGGGCGGCGGAATTTACTGTTAAAGCATGCCGATAATCAGCGCCGTAAAAGCTCAGGCGTAAATCGGATATTTTTCACAGATTTTTGCGACCTCGGAGCGGATGTAGCCGGCGCTGTTTTCAAAATCAGCAGCGGCAAGCTTGATAAATTCGGCGATTTTTTCCATTTCCGGTTCGCAAAAACCCCTCGTCGTAACGGCGGGGGTGCCGACTCGCAACCCGCTTGTGACGAACACCTTCTCCGGGTCGTTGGGGATGGCGTTTTTGTTGGCGGTGATATAGACCTCGTCAAGCTTTATCTCAAGGGCCTTGCCGGTAATCCCTAAAGAACGGAGGTCGAGCAGGAGCAGGTGGTTGTCGGAGCCGTCCGAAACGATTTTTATACCCTGCTTTTTAAGCGCGTTTTCAAACGCCTTGCAGTTCTTTATGATTTTTTCACCGTATTCTCTGAACTCCGGCTTTAACGCCTCTGCGAAGCAGACCGCCTTTGCGGCTATAATATGCATGAGCGGCCCGCCCTGTATTCCGGGGAAAATCGATTTATTGATTTTCGCGGCGATTTCCTCGTTATTTGTCAGGATAAGACCGCCTCTGGGACCCCTCAGCGTTTTATGGGTGGTGGAGGTGACGATATCGGCGTAAGGGACGGGGGACGGGTGAACACCCGCGGCGACGAGCCCCGCGATATGCGCCATGTCCACCATAAACAGCGCGCCTATTTCCTTTGCCGCTGCGGCTATTCTCGCAAAATCAATAAATCTCGGATACGCGGACGCGCCCGCGACAATCATTTTCGGCTTTTCAAGCCCCGCTTTTTTTTCAAGCCCGTCATAATCGAGATAACCGTTCTCGTCCACGCCATATGAAATAAACTCAAAATATTTTCCGCTGACGTTTACGGGCGAGCCGTGCGTAAGGTGTCCTCCGTCAGAAAGGCTCATGCCTAAAACCTTGTCGCCGGGTGTGAGCAGCGCGAAATAAGCTGCGAAATTTGCCTGCGAGCCGGAATGTGCCTGAACGTTGGCGAAGGAAGCTCCGAAGAGCTTTTTTGCCCTCTCGATTGCTAAGTTCTCGGCTATGTCAACACATTCGCAGCCGCCGTAATATCTTTTAGCCGGGTAGCCCTCGGCGTATTTATTTGTCAGCACGCTTCCGGCAGCCGCCATTACGGCTGACGACGCGTAGTTTTCGGAGGCGATAAGTTCGATATTTCTTTTTTGCCTTGCCGTCTCAAGCTCCACGGCGTTCGCGACTTGCGGGTCGTATTCTTTAAGCGTAGATAAACAGTCAGTCATAATATTCGTCCTTTCTATGCAATTCAATATATAATAGATTGTGTTTTTTTGCAATAGGATACAACAATTTTGACGATAAATGAGTTTTTTTATCCGTTCGTATTGATTAGAAGCAAAATAGTGTTATAATATACTCGGAAAACGCAAAAGCCGCTACGGCTCGCGCCTTTTATTTTATACGGTCAAAAAGCGAAACGATAATAATGTTTAAGGTTCGGCTCCCCTAACCTTAGCTAAACGGTTTGTTGGGAAAGTGATTTTTTTGGAGCTTTCTAAGCTGAAAACAGAATATGACGTCATTATCGTAGGCTCGGGCATAGCGGGTCTGTACGCCGCGCTCAACCTTGAGTCGGGCACCGATGTGCTGATGATATGCAAAAAGGAGAAGATGCGCTCAAACTCCTCCTTGGCGCAAGGCGGGGTGGCGTGCGTCCTTGATTTTGAGGACGACAGCTACGAGCTGCATATTGAGGACACCCTGACGGCGGGCAGACGGGTCAATAAGCTTGATGCCGTGTGCCAGATCGTTACGGAGGGACCGGGCGATGTTCTGAAAACTATTGAATACGACGTCGATTACGACAGAAATGAAAAAGGCGAGCTGCTGAAAACCCTCGAGGGAGGGCACAGCCGCCACAGGATTGTTCATCATAAGGACACGACGGGAAGCGAGATTACGGCAAAGCTTCTTGCGGCGGTTGAAAAGCTTTCGAACGTCACTTTGTGCGATATGACGATGGCGACGTCCGTTAAAAAGATGTTCGGCGGCTTTGCGGTCGAGCTGCTGTCCGGCGGCGGGCGAAGAAGGGTTTTTTCAACATTTGTACTTCTCGCCACGGGCGGAATAGGCAGGGTATATAAATATACGACAAATCCGTCCGTCGCGACGGGGGACGGCATCAGGCTCGCGTATGAAATGGGCGCGTCGATAAAAAATCTGAGTTATATACAATTTCATCCCACCGCCTTTAATTCTGACGGAAGGGAGCAATTTTTGATAAGCGAGGCGGTAAGAGGCGAGGGAGCTTACCTGTTAAACGTGAATAAAGAGCGTTTTATGGACAGGTACGACAAACGGCTTGAGCTCGCCCCGCGCGACGTTGTTTCGAGAGCGATTATAATGGAGTCAAGAAGAACCGGAAGCAACAGCTTCTACCTTGACATAAGATATAAGGGAAAAGAATTTTTAGACAGTCGTTTTCCCGGAATAAGCGAGGGCTGCCTGAAAAACGGCGTGGATATTTCAAAGGAGCTTATTCCGATATTTCCTTGTCAGCATTACCTGATGGGCGGGATTGAAACCGATTTGAACGCCCGAACCGCGGTTTCACGGCTGTATGCCGCCGGCGAGTGCGCGTGTACAGGGGTTCACGGGATGAACAGGCTCGCGAGCAACTCTCTTTTAGAGGCGCTCGTATTCGGCAGGAGAGCCGCGCTCGATATTGAAAAGCAGAGGAAGCTCGGCGTTTACAGTGTGCGCCCCGAAGAGCTGCCGCAGCCCGCGCACGGCGGCGCGCCGCTCCCTTCGGGAATACGCACGGAGATACGGGAGATTATGCAAAAGGCGTACTTCGTGATACCCGACTCCGGAGCCATACACGAGGGCTTTAAGAGAGTCGGCGATATCCTGAACAGGCTGCGCACGGGCGCCTTCGCACTTACCGCCGATTACTGCGAGGCACTGAGCATAGCGACAGTCGCGTTTTTAATTCTGCGCGAGGTCAATGAGTAAGGGGGAGAAGAGATGACAGTTTTTTCAAAATTTTACGCGGACGATATAATAAAAAGGGCGCTGGCGGAGGATATCAGCTATATCGACGTCACGACTGACAACCTTATTGCGCCCGGCCTAAATGGGGCTGCTTCCCTGATTTCAAAGGACGAGGGCGTATTGTGCGGCATCGGCGTTTTCACGCGCGTGTTTGAGATACTTGACAAATCGTTTGAGTCCGAGCTTCTTTACGCGGACGGCGACAAAATAAAAAAAGGTGCTCTGATAGCGCGCCTGAAAGGTAAAACCGCTATGCTGTTAAAGGGGGAGCGAACGGCGCTCAATCTGCTTCAGCATATGTCGGGCATCGCGAGCGCGACCTGTGAGTATGTAAAAGAGATTGAGGGTACGAAAGCGGTTATCGCGGACACGAGAAAGACGGTGCCGTCGCTTCGCGCACTGCAAAAATACGCCGTGGTATGCGGCGGCGGGAAAAACCACCGCTTTAATCTGTCGGACGCCGCAATGATAAAGGATAACCATATAGACGCCTGCGGCGGTATAGCCCCCGCCGTTAAAAAGCTTAGGGAAACTACGGGTCACACCGTAAAAATCGAGGTCGAGACAAGGAACCTTGACGAGGTTAAAGAGGCTTTGAGCGCCGGCGCGGATATCATAATGCTCGACAATATGACGGCGGATATGATGCGCGAAGCCGTAAAGCTCGTAAACGGGGAGGCGCTGATTGAGGCTTCGGGCAACGTAACGCTTTCGCGGCTTAAAGAGATAGCCGATACGGGAGTAGACATTATTTCGGCGGGCGCGCTCACTCATTCGGTCAAGGCGTTCGACTTCTCAATGAAAATCGGCGGGGCGGGTATTTCAAATGAGCCTTAAATCAGCGGTCGGGCGTTTATACAAGCCGGAACATCTGATAAAATCACCTGCGCCAAACGACGGAAGCTACGACGCGAAAAAGATATACTCCACACTTATAAAATTCAGCTGGCCTGCCGCCTTGGAGGCGATGCTCGTCGGCTTTATCTCTTTTGCCGATTCGATAATGGTCGGCAAGATAAGCTCGGACGCCATCGCGGCGGTTGGGGTTACAAATCAGCCGCGGTTCATTTTTTTTGCCGTTTTTTTTGCTCTGAACGTAGGCGTTACCGCCATAGTCAGCAGACGCAAGGGGGAGGGGGACGGCGAGGGCGCGAACCGCTGTATGGGTCAGGCGTTCACGCTTTGCGTGGCGCTCGGCATCGTTCTTTGCGCGCTCGCCCTGATATTCGCGCATCCTCTTATAAGTTTTGCCGGAGCGGGGGAGGATATTATAGACGACGCTGTCGATTATTTTAGGATAACGATGGTTGGGCTCTCCTTTACATCGCTTATGATGGTTATAAACGCCGCGCAGAGAGGCGTGGGCGACACGAGGACGGCCATGGTGACGAATTTGACGGCTAACACCGTAAATATTATTCTGAATTACTTTCTTATAAACGGAATTTGGATTTTCCCGAGGCTCGGAGTCAGAGGAGCGGCGATAGCCACTCTCACAGGAAATATTACGGGTTTTTTGATAGCGCTGTGGGCGGCGCGCAAAAAAAACAGCTTTCTGCGCCTAACGCTTAAAAACTGTATGAGTTTTAATATTAAGGATTTGAAGCTGATAACGGGCATCAGTTCTTCCGCCGCGGTCGAGCAGCTGTTTATCAGAATTGGGTTTTTTGTGTACGCAATGCTCGTCGCGAAGCTCGGTACAGACGCGTTCGCTACGCACCAGATATGCATGAGCATAATCAATCTGTCTTTTTGCGTCGGGGACGGTCTCGGTATGGGCGCGTCGGCACTTGTGGGTCAGGGACTCGGTCAAAGGCGCCCGGATCTGTCAGCTGTTTACGGTAAAGCCTCGCAGCGTATCGGCGTGCTGATATCCGCCGCGCTTGTGATGATTTTCGCATTTGGAGGCAGGTTTCTAATGACGCTGTTTACAAAGGAAAAGGATATAGTCGAAATGGGTGTAAGGCTGCTTTACATCGTCGCGGTAAGCTCGCCGGTTCAGATTTCAAACGTCATATTCACAGGCTGCCTGCGAGGCGCGGGAGATACGAAATTTGTCGCCGTGTCCTCTTTTATCAGCATCGGCATATTAAGGCCGCTGTTTACATATCTTTTCTGCTACACTTTCGGACTTGGGCTTATCGGCGCGTGGCTGAGCCTGCTGGCGGATCAGGTAACGAGATTTACGTTCAGCGTCGTAAGGTTTAACCGCGGCAAATGGAAAAGCATACGGATATAGAGCGTGCGGTTATTTACAAAAGACCTCCACATAACTGTTAATAGATTTTTCAATGATTTCCCGCGCTTCTTTCGCGCCCTTCATTTCGTTGATTATTGTCTCTTTGCTCTCAAGCTCCTTGTACACGCGGAAGAAATGCATCATCTCCTCAAATATGTGGGCGGGTATCTGGGAAATGTCCGTATATGTGTTGTACGTCGGGTCGTTGAAGGGGATGGCTATTATTTTATCGTCGAGTCTGCCGTTGTCCATCATCGAGATTACGCCGATGGGGTAGCAGCGCACCAAAGTCATGGGATGGATGCTTTCCGAGCATAAAAGCAGCACGTCGAGCGGGTCGAGGTCGTCCGCGTAGGAGCGCGGAATAAAGCCGTAGTTCGCGGGATAGTGAGTAGAGGTGTAAAGGATGCGGTCAAGCCGTAAAAACCCCGTTTCCTTGTCAAGCTCATACTTGCACTTCCCGCCCTTTTCTATCTCGACGCACATAACAAAATCGTTTTTGTTTATTTTTTTGGGACTTATATCGTGCCAAATATTCATATAATCACTCTTTCAAAAATCAGGCTAAGCCCTTTTTATACAGAAGGTGCGCCGTAACGACGGAGACGACGACGCCTATCGGAATAAGGGTGCCGGCGGGAAGACGTCCCGAAATCAGCAAAACTATTACGAGCGCCGCTATGGGGGCTATGCCGAGCTTCCAGTACTTAAAGAAGTAAGAGGCGGCGAGCGCGCCGAAAAGACAGGGCAGAACCTGCTTGAAGGCAGGGGCGAGAAGCGAGCCCTCCCCCGTCAGAGAAGGCAAAAACGGGCGGAACAGCAAAACGAAAACAAAAAGAATAAGCGTGGTAACTATTGACGATACAGCAATAGCGATGGTCGAAATAACTTCGGCTTCCTCTGTCCCGTTTTTTACGCCGGCCTTGCTCATAGCGGCAATGGCGCAGGGAAGCTTCAAATTTGAAATGTTTCCGGTCACAAAGCCCAGATACATCCCGTTTGTGCCTAAAAGAGGCGTATACGCTATCGTCTCGACGATACCCGTCGCGTAAAACATTATAAAAACAGCGGCAAGCTGTCCGATATCAAGGCTTTTTAAATCCGGATACACGTTATATCGCACAGAAAAGGCAAGAGGCACGCACAGGAGAATAACGAGGATGGAAAGCATCCATATTCTTCCGAGCGAATGTGATATATCGTCATAGGTTCTCAAAGTTTTTTTGTTCATAACAGGGCGTCCTTTCTTAACCCGCGGCCGGCGCGGGAATTCTCCATTCGAGCTGATACAGAGACTCGGGAAGGATTAAAGCGAGTATAATGACCACTCCCATTGCAAGGAACATCGCTAAAGGCATGGCGAAAGGGTCAAGCCATTTTAATTTATATTTAACGACGATTTTCTGAAGGATTATCATAGCGATGACAGATGAGAGGAGAGCGGCCGCAGAGATTAGCCCCGCCCCGTCATAGTTATATACTCCCGTGAGGGAGTTGTATGTGCCCATACCCGCTATGCTTCTCGCGATAAAAGCGGAAATAAGACCTAAAAAAGCCGCCGCCGCCATAGCGTCTGTCCACTTGGAGTCTTTGCCGCCCGAAACTTTTTTTATTCCTTTTTGGAGCCTTTTTAAAATGATGGGAATAAAAATAAGCGGAAATGAGCTTGCGAGAGCCATTACCCACATTATGACACTGAAAGTGCTTTTATCGGCAATGGCGTATGAAAGCGAAGAGCCGTTGGCTACCGCGTCAAGAGCCGTCGAGGCGGCCGTCGTTTCCTGAGTAATGTTGCCGATAACGGAAAGCCTTATCCAGGGAAGGATGATACCCAGCGACGGTGAAAGCGCAAGCACCGTGGCGACAATCGCGAGCGACGGGGCTACAGTGAAAAGAACGCTTGAAATCGCGGTATTCTTGATGACAAGAGACGAAATGCCTATCTCCTTTCCGCGCCTTACAGCGCGAGCAAGAAAAAACACTGACTGTCCGAGAACCGCCGCAAAGACGATAAGTCCGAGCAGGAGCATAAAAGAGTCTTCTCTGAAATCCAAAATTTTCACTGCCTCTCATAAAATATGAGTTAAATTTTAGCATAGCGCGATGAATTAGTCAAACAGAATATAACAGAAAAATTATTCGGGCATAAAACAAAAAAAGTTTTTATTAATCCATAAAACGCTTGATTTTTTGTCAATATTTATGTATGCTATACTGGGGTAAGATGGTAAAGTTTTGCGATTGAAATCATAATAGCCGTCGCGGCTGCAAGGAAAGAGAGATAGGTCTGTGAAGATAAAATTTACCGAAACAGTATTAAGGGACGCGAACCAGTCGCTTGTCGCAACCCGTATGCCGTTCAGCGATTTTGAGAGCGTTCTGCCCGCGCTTGATAAAGCGGGGTACTATTCGCTCGAATGTTGGGGAGGCGCAACCTTTGATTCGTGTCTGCGGTATTTGAACGAGGACCCGTGGGAGAGGCTGAAAAAAATAAGAAACGCCTGCCCGAACACAAAGCTCCAGATGCTGCTCAGAGGGCAGAATTTATTGGGGTACAGGCATTATCCGGATGATATTGTCAGGATGTTTGTAAAAAAGAGCGTTGAAAACGGGATTGATATAATAAGGGTTTTTGACGCGTTAAACGATATAAGGAACATTGAAACAGCTGTCGATGAGACGATAAAAAACGGCGCGGTCGCGTCCGGCGCGCTTTGCTACACAATCAGCCCTATCCACAATCTTGAAAGCTATGTTAAAGTGGCGAAGCAGATGCAGGAGATGGGGGTTTCAACCATATGCGTTAAGGATATGGCGGGCATTTTAAGCCCAAAGGCGGCGGCTGAGCTTGTAAAGGCTTTAAAAGAGAGCGTAAGGCTTCCGATAATCGTGCATACGCACAGCACGACGGGACTTGGCTTTATGGCGCTGCTGAGCGCCGTAGAGGCGGGAGCCGACGTGATTGACACGGCTATTTCCGCTTATTCGGGCGGCACGTCCCAGCCCGCGACGGAAACGCTCGCCTACGCGCTTTCCGAGCTCGGATACGATACGGGGCTCGACTCCTCGGCGCTTGACCGTATAGGCGATTTTTTCAAAAATATACGCGCTCGGGATTTTGAGAGCGGTCTGCTCAACCCGACGGTTCTTATGACGGACGCGAAGGCGCTCGTATATCAAATCCCCGGGGGGATGCTCTCTAACCTCGTCGCGCAGCTTTCCTCCGTGGGCAGGATGGACTTATACGAAGATGTTCTCAGGGAGACGCCGATAGTCAGGGAGGAGCTTGGCTTTCCGCCGCTCGTAACGCCGATGAGCCAGATGGTAGGGGCGCAGGCCGTATCCAACGTGCTTACGGGCAAGAGGTATTCGAGCGTGTCCAATGAGATAAAAAGCTACCTAAAAGGCGAGTACGGAACACCTCCGGGGGAGATAGACGAAAAGCTCAGAAGTCAAATCCTCGGCGAAGAGCCTTTGGCGTCGGGGCGTTTTGCGGATAGTCTGAAGCCCGCATATGAAAAATTTAAGAATGAACTGGGCGACAGGGCCCAAAAAGAAGAGGACGTGCTGTCCTACGCGCTGTTTCCCGAGCAGGCTCTGAAATATTTTGACTACCGGGATAAAAACAGAAAACTCAGGTTCGCCTATTCGTTTTCACCGGCGGAGAAAGGCGGGAGTTGTAAGCTATGAGCGATTTAATAAGTGTTTTAACAAAACTGCCCGAAATCTGGAAATCAGTTATAACAATTTGTGTCTTTGCGGCCGCGTTTTTGATATACGCGAAGGTTTCAAAAAGGATAAACCGCAAAAAGGCAAAGAAAGAGGCTTGGGGGAAGGAAAAAAGCGGTAAGGTTAATCTCATAAACACCGACGACCCGACCGCGGCTCTGATTACGGATATGATTTCTGAAAAAACAGGCATTCCCCTTGAAAAGCTCGCTGTCAAATCTATAAGGCAAATCGGAAATTCTCCCTTGCTCGAAGGCGTTTCCGACGAGGAGGCGGCTGTCATTATGGCTGTGACGAGCCATAGGACAGGAACGCCGCTTGATAATCTGAATTTCCGTTCGATTAAGCTTATTTCGGATTAAAGTGCATATAATACCTGAAAGGAAGTTAATAAATGAAGTACGTTGTGGAGCTTAACGGAAAAAAGTACGAGGTGGAGGTAGACGAGACCGAAGCCGTCCTTCTCGGCGTATCCGAGGACGGTACTGCCGGGTCTGTTTCCGTTAAGACAGTAAATAACGCGCCCGATAAGACTGCCCAAGAGAGAGGCGCCGTAAAAGCGGCTCCCGACGGGGGCGTTGTGATAAAGGCGCCGATGCCGGGTACTATCCTCGCCGTCGGCCTTGACGTCGGAGCCGCGGTAAAAAAAGGCGACGTGATGTTTGTACTTGAAGCGATGAAGATGGAAAACGATATTGTCGCCCCTGAAAACGGTGTGGTAAAACAGGTGTTGGTTTCAAAAGGGGACTCGGTAAATACCGATGATATTTTAGGAGTAATCTGATATATTGTAATAATTATACAAAAAACACAGTTAACAGCAAAGCAATTTTTACCGCATATCAATTGTAACGGCAGGTGAAGTCTGTTATAATGATATGCGGTGTTTTCTGCGTATTCACCGGTTATCGTTGAAAATAAATGATTGTTAATAATTTTTGGAGGTATTTTAATGAGTCACAAGTATGTTTATTTGTTTACTGAGGGCAACGGTTCGATGAAGGAGCTGCTCGGCGGTAAGGGCGCCAACCTTGCGGAAATGGCAAGGCTCGGGATGCCTGTCCCGCTCGGCTTTACTATTTCCACACAAGCCTGCACGCGCTATTATGACGACGGCAAAACGGTGGCAGACGATATAGTAGCCCAAATCGACGGATGTCTTGCTGAAATTGAAAAGATAAACGCTAAAAAATTCGGCGACCCCAACAATCCGCTTCTCGTTTCCGTCCGTTCGGGAGCGCGCGCTTCTATGCCCGGAATGATGGATACCATCCTTAACCTCGGGCTTAACGAGGATGTTATAAATGGACTGGTAGCGGGCAACGCCGACCCCGGTTTTGAAAGATTTGTTTACGATTCATACCGCCGTTTCATCCAGATGTATTCGGACGTCGTTATGGAAGTCGGCAAAAAGTTCTTTGAAGAGCTTATTGATAAGATGAAAAAGGAAAAGGGCATAACGAACGATACCGACCTAACCGCCGCCGACCTCAAGGAATTGGCGCGGCAGTTCAAAGCCGAGTATAAAGCGAAGATTGGCGAGGATTTCCCGTCCGACCCCAAGGAGCAGCTCATGGGAGCTATAGAGGCCGTTTTCCGCTCGTGGGACAACCCGCGCGCCAACGTATACCGCCGCATGAACGACATACCTTATTCATGGGGTACCGCAGTCAACGTACAGCCTATGGTTTACGGCAACCTTAATAACCGTTCCGGCACCGGCGTCGCCTTTACGCGCGACCCCGCCACGGGAGAAAAAGCGCTCTTCGGCGAGTATCTCATCAACGCGCAGGGCGAGGACGTCGTCGCGGGAGTACGCACCCCCAACCCGATAGATATGCTTAAAAACGATATGCCCGAGGTTTATGACGAATTTGTAAAAATCGCCGATAATCTTGAAAAGCACTACAAGGATATGCAGGATATGGAGTTTACGATTGAAAACGAAAAGCTCTATATGCTCCAAACGAGAAACGGCAAGAGGACTGCCGCCGCCGCTCTTAAAATCGCGGTTGACCTTGTGGACGAGGGGATGATAGACGAGGAAGAGGCGGTAATGAGAGTTGACCCCAAGCAGCTTGACTCGCTGCTTCACCCGCAGTTTGACCCCAAAGCGTTAAAGACTGCCGTCCCGATAGGAACGGGACTTGCGGCGTCACCCGGAGCCGCCTGCGGGAAAGTCGTGTTTACGGCCCAGGACGCTAAGAACTGGGCGGCGTCCGGCGAGAAGGTCTGCCTTGTGCGTCTTGAAACCTCCCCCGAGGATATCGAGGGAATGGTAGCGGCACAGGGTATTCTGACGGTTCGCGGCGGAATGACCTCCCACGCGGCTGTCGTCGCCAGAGGAATGGGTACCTGCTGCGTATCGGGCTGCGGCGATATAGCAATGCATCCCGATGAGAAATATTTCGAGCTTGGCGGCAAGAGGTATAACGAGGGCGATTATATCTCGCTTGACGGCTCGACCGGAAAGATTTACGGAGAGGCCCTTCCGACGGTTGAAGCCACTATTTCCGGCTATTTTGAGCGCTATATGAAATGGGCTGACGGGCGCCGCGTACTCAAGGTGCGCACAAACGCCGACAACCCGACGGATACGGCTCAGGCGGTCAAGTTCGGCGCCGAGGGAATAGGTCTTTGCCGCACGGAGCATATGTTCTTTGAAGGCGACAGGATTAAGGCAATCCGCGAGATGATTGTTTCCAAGACCGTTGAGGAGCGCAAAAAGGCTCTTGCCAAAATACTTCCGCTCCAGCAGGGCGATTTTGAGGCTATGTACAGGGTTCTTGAGGGCAGACCGATGACCGTTCGCTTCCTCGACCCGCCCCTGCACGAGTTCGTACCCGCCAAGGATTCCGAGATTGAAGAGCTTGCACACGATATGGGCATTTGTGCCCAGGAGCTGAAAACCGTTATCGAGGGGCTTCACGAGTCCAACCCGATGATGGGACACCGCGGCTGCCGCCTTGCCGTAACCTACCCCGAAATCGCCGAGATGCAGACCACCGCCGTCATAAAAGCCGCGCTGAAGGTGAACGCCGAGAACAACGGTTATACGGTGGTTCCCGAGATTATGATTCCCCTTGTAGGCGAAGTCAAAGAGCTGAAATACGTAAAGGACACCGTCACGGCGACCGCGGATAAGCTTATAGCCGAGTCGGGGGCACCCCTCAAATACTATGTCGGCACTATGATTGAAATCCCGAGAGCCGCCATTACGGCTGACGAAATAGCCCAAGAGGCGGAGTTCTTTTCGTTCGGCACCAACGACCTTACCCAGATGTCGTTCGGCTTTAGCCGCGACGACGCCGCCAAGTTCCTCGACGCCTATTATGACGCGAAAATCTTTGAATTTGACCCGTTTGAGAAGCTTGACCAGAACGGCGTCGGCAAGCTTGTTAAAACCGCGGTTGAGCTCGGCAAAAAAACGCGCCCCGACATCAAGCTCGGCATATGCGGCGAACACGGCGGCGACCCGTCCTCTGTGGAGTTCTGCCACAACGTCGGACTCAACTACGTTTCCTGCTCGCCCTTCCGCGTGCCGATAGCCCGCCTCGCAGCCGCGCAGGCCGCTATCAGAGGCAGGGAGGACAAATAGTCCGACCCCTCTAAACATCGACTTTTCAACGCCTCCCTATCTGCTATTCACTTTCCGAATCGGCTTTGAAGAAGCTGAGCGGTTCAGAAAGGCAAACGGCGGGGGTTAACTGCGTGAATTTCAGTAGTAGGATATAATGGTAGAGGTTTATATCTGAATCAATAAAGTGAATCCCGCCCCTGTTACAGCGACTGCTGTGATAGGGGCGAGATTGTTTTTGTAAAATCACCGATTTTCAATTGGAACAGCAATTCTACTTGCAATTTTAGTCATAATAGGCGTATATAAATCAGCTGTTTCCTCAGGGGTTTCTACGGTCACTACAAGAGAATACCTGATTTTTGAATTATACTTTTTGAGAGTTGTCCTCTCCCTCCACCAACCAACAACAGGATAGACGGCAACGCTATTACTTTGTGCCAAGTTAATCGCAGTATCTATCCAAACATCGGAATGAATAGAACCTACATCTCTGTTATTAGAACCTAAATACCAGTTGTTGTCTGTTGTATTGGAATTTTGATAATCATCATCACGCATAGCCATATTGATACGTTGCCGGAATTGTTGCTCAGTTTCATTTGGCCGTTTTATCTCGAAACGCAATCCGCAAGAAGCATAGCGATATTTATTTTTCCACCCTTTTTGTCCGGGACCGGGTTCGATAAAATAGGAAAGAGTAACCCGCACTTTAACTTCCGTGTTTTCCAAAGCATACAAAACAGCGTCAGGCCACGGCAGGGTGTGCAAATGCATTTCTTTCATTTTAGGCGTTGAACCTTGTGCTTTTTCATAAGGCTGTATTTCGCCTTCAATTATCATATTCACCCGATTGTTTAGAGTGTCCCTTGCCACATCTAAGTTTGGTATTCCATAACCACAAGAACGGAGAAGCTTTTTTCTGCCGTTCCCCTTAGAATCTGCTTGTGGAAAACCTGCTTGTAACATCATTGCATCTGTCCAGTGAGCCGAATGAACAAGTAAGGCACGAACCGTTTCTGGACGTAGATCGGGATATGAAGCGATTAACTCGGCGGCGATATATGAGCATTGTGCAGAAGAAGCACTTGTGGCATTTATAAGCCAAAACAATCTATTGCGTATATCATGGGAAAGTGTCAGCTTAGATAAATCATCATGGTCAGAATAGTTTGTACCGTCCGTTATCATATTTCCGCCATCGCAAACAAGTTCGGGTTTTATTGGCCATTGCGATTTCCATATTGCCGATGTTGAGCTGTATGGAGATAACTCCTCTGCCTGTGCAACAGAAGAATATCCTCTTGTCACATCAGCAGATTGAATAGCTGTGTCAAGTGAATAAGCTCCTACTGTCAAAGCATTCCATGCTTGAGCGGGGTCTTCTACTGATTTGTCAAAACAAGCTTTTGGATAACCCCTTGCCTGTAAGGCTGCCACCTGAACATTTCCTGCTGAAAGGATGAACAGCCGTTTTTGTCCGTCAAAAGAAATTTTGTCAACTGCACTAGACCACGAAGAAGGCTGTCCATCATTTGAACTGCTATCGGCATCAGTAATTGCCATGCAATAAACACGTTTTACCAAAGGCGAGGAAATCTCAGGTAGTAAAGTAGCGTTTTCTGTTACAGCACCATATAATTCAGGATTCGTAGCAGTAGTTCCTAATATCTTTACGGATTCAATTGTATGGTTTAATGGAATTGCAGAGCTTGAAATCAAATATCGCCTAAGGTCATTATACAAAATAATACCCGCCATATTTGTTCCGTGTCCTTCTCGGTCATCTGTTCCCCAACTGGTTTCGACCGTCATTCCAACTGACGGCATATATGGTCGAATTAGAGGATGATTTCGATTTACACCTGTGTCCAAAATACAAATAGCAACACCCGTATCATTAAAATGGATTCGTTGCAACAAATCATCTGACCATTCCGTTTGCTCCGTTAAAGTTGAGTCTAAAAAATATGCGTTTGGCTCGGCGGGTTTTCTGATTTCTGCCAATGTAACCCCTTGTTTTATAATATCAAGCAAGTTTGAACGATTTGCTAAAACAAGAATAACTAAGCGTTCGGGAAATTTAATGTAATTATCCACGTTGCAATGAGTAATATTCAGAGAATCTAAAACCGCAAAAGCATTGTTTTTAATAGTAACAAAATTATCATCACTCACATCAATCCAAAGTTCAAACCACTGCTGAGTATCTGTCGGCATATCGGCAGGTCGCCCCACCCAAAAGGCGCTGATTTTTATCGCAGCAGAAATAGATTCAATACTGCTCACTAAATCATTGTTTTTAGGTTTTCCATTTGGATTTTTATCTGTTGGTTTAGTGTTTTGAGTTGCAAAATCAGTAATTTTTTTGAGAAATGATTGCTCCTTTCCTTCAGGAATAAAGACAGTAGCCTTTGTTGTAATAATTTCTGAACCATCTTCAGATTGCGTAACAACATCACGGACATTAAGAAGCTTTATTCCTTGTTTGCTTGACTCCAAGCTTTTTGTAACCAAGTCGCACTGTTCTGCGCCAGAAAACTCTACATAAGTACCCGTGTTATATGATATAGCTGCTACTTGTTCAGGCGTATAATTTTGGAAGTGTTCTTGCGCTGCTTGAAATTGAGCAAGCAGGCTATCACTGTGCGCCTGCCTATTTTGACGTTGTGGAATGTTAATTGCTCCGATCGGTTTTGGGGCAGAGGTGAAATCAATAGCTGTTCCCGTATCAGTTAAGAAGATGTTATCGTATCGCGGCATCATTTAACCCCCTTTGACTGATAAACTGCCTTGCGTTCTTCAAGCATCGCAATGAGAACAACTGCCGAAACCTGCTTTTTATCCG